>JADFXA010000213.1 GCA_015233755.1 Desulfamplus sp.
ATTCCTCTATTTCTCAGGTTTTCCTAAAAATTTTCTAAACATCATTGAGGCGTTTGTTAAAAAAACTCCTGAAATGACTAACACCGCACCGATTAACAAAGATTTACCAACTGGTTCATTGAGCATAAAATATGAGAATATGATGGCACTAACAGGAACAAAGTTAATAAAAACACTTGATTTCATTGCCCCGATTTTATTTATACCCTCATAATACCACAAAAATCCCACCACTGTTCCAAAGAAAGCAAGATAAAATAGATTGAACCATATGATTCCATTATAGTGCAATATCTCGCTAAAACTTCCATGAATAAGAACAGGAAAAAATAACATCACTGTTCCAGCAACTGATGAGTAACATACTGAGACTAAAGGAGATAATCCACCCATGACCTGTTTACCAATAAGAGAGTAAGCAACCCAGCTTATTACGCAGCCAAATGTCAAAATCTCACCTTTACCAAGCCCCATATCAAATAGCTCTGTAATATGACCATCTGATATAACTACAATAGCACCAGTTACAGATAACAAGATGCCGACACACTTAATAGCGTCAAGTCGCTCTTTAAAAATTATAGCTGAGAAAAGGCTTATCAAAATAGGGTTATTGGCAATAATTAAAGATGCTTTACCAGCTTGAATATAGTTTAAGGCATAGAAGAAAAATATATTGTAAGAAAATACGCCAGTTGCCCCAAGAAGTAAGAGAGGCACAATCTGTTTTCTATCTACAGAAGGAAGAGAACCTTCAATATGTCTTGTAATGGCTATTAAGAAGATAGAGGCAATTGCAAAGCGGACAAATGATAGGCTAAGAGGGTTTCCTGTGCCTGCTATTACTTTGCCAGCTATGAAAGTTCCTCCCCACAAAACAGCAGTTAAAAAAAGTTTAACATATACCATTAATAATTATACCTTTGATTTAAAAATTCCAATGATTTAGAGAGATGTTCATAATTAAAAAGTTCTAAAGAGACTACCCCTTTAAAATTTTTAAGAACATTCATAGTTGGTTCTAATATGTGAGATGGTGTTTTACCAAGTGGTTGATGATCTTTTAGAGATGGGAACTCTACTCCATGAAGGTGGATTATAGGAACTATTGCCTTGTATTTTGCAAATAGTTTTTCAATACTGTAACCATATTTAATTAAATGACCAGCATCAATACAGACCGACATTTTACAAGACTCTACAATATCGCCTATATATTCAAATGGATAGTCTAAAGTCTCAATAGATATGATTGAAGGGTCAGAAAGAGAGGAAGAGAGAAGTTGAAGGCTATCTTTTACATATTCTCGCCATATTTCAAGGTTAATATAGCTTTCCAGATAATTATTTTGCCCCTCCCCAGCCCTCCCCAAGGGGAGGGAGGGAGTATTTATTCCCCTCTCCATTGGGGAGGGGGCGGGGGTGGGGCTAATAGGAATTGCCAAATTATTTTGAGGGTTATCTCCATTAATATTAAAATCAAGATGCAGCGTGTATGTGGTAGGATTTAATGGCTCACAAAGTGCTACTACTTTTTTGACGGTCTCTATAGATTCAAGGCGGACAGATTTAGAACTATCTGTAAGAGAAATATCAACTGGAAGGTGGATATTGTAGGTCAGATCAAACTTTTTTGAGAGTTCTCCTAACTCTTTTATCTCTTCTTTTGATGGAAGAACCTCAACAATTTTGCTGCCATTTATGTTATCTTTAACGATAAATGGTTTGCTTTCAAAAAGAAGAAGCTCAATTTCATCAAAAAAAGAGCCAAGTTTCATAACATTGGGAATAATTTTGTCAGGATATATAAATGATGTTGCAGCTAATCTAAAAGGAAATTTTTTTGGATATTTATACAATAAAATGGTCCTGTTGTTTAAAGTCTATTTAACATAATTGTGGGTTAGAGCCTATTGAACACAATTAAAGTCTTCAGTTGATAATTATGGTTTAATTAAAATATATTTGATGAACTTTGAAATTGATAAAAGAATAACACAATTGAAAATCTTTTAAAATCTAAAGAAGGATTAAATTTTTATGAAATTAGAGTCTCTTATTTCAACAGCAGCAGGCAGAGAAAAGGCTGATATGCTTTTTATAAATGGGAAGGTTATCAATGTTTTTACAGGTGAAATACTTGAACAGAGTGTAGCTGTAAAAGATGGTTATATTTGTGGAGTGGGTGGGGTTTGCAAAAAAGAGAATCCAGACTTAAACGTAGATGCAGCAGGGTTAAAATATCAATTAGAATATGAAGCAGATAACATTGTTGATTTACAAGGAATGTATCTTGCTCCAGGATTTATTGATGCTCATGTTCACATTGAAAGTTCAATGGTTACCCCTGCCCAATTTGCAAAGGGAGTTGCACCTTTTGGAACTACAACGGTTATTGCAGACCCGCACGAAATTGCAAACGTAATGGGGATAGAAGGTTTGGAATACATGATTAAATCAGCAGAGAATCAGCCGATGAATATATTGTTTGCACTTCCTTCATGTGTTCCAGCAACAGATATGGAGACCTCTGGCGCTGCTCTTGATGCTAAAACAGTTGCAAAACTATTGCAAAATGACAAAATAGCTGCTCTTGCTGAGATGATGAACTACCCGGGAGTTATATTCACAGCTTCTGAAGTTATGGCAAAAATAGATGCTGCCCACAAAGTTAAGAAAAGAGTTGATGGACATGCTCCTTCTGTTACTGGTAAAAATCTTAATGCCTACGCATCTGCTGGAATTTACAGCGACCATGAGTGTTCAACTGCTACAGAAGCTCTTGAAAAGTTGAGGCTTGGAATCTATATCATGGTAAGAGAGGGAACTTGTGCAAAGAATTTTGATGATCTTTTGCCAGCAATAAACGATCAAACGTGGCATCAGATGATGTGGTGCAGCGATGACCGTCACCCTGAAGAGATAGTTACTCAAGGACATATTGATTACATTATCAGGAAAGCTATAAAATCAGGCATTAATCCAATTAGAGCGATTCAGATGGCAACCATTAATTGTGCTAATTACTTTAGAATAGATGATATTGGCGCAATTGCTCCAAAGCGAAGAGCAGATATGGTTGCGTTTAAAGATATTGAAAACCCAATAATTGAAAAGGTCTTTTTAAAAGGGGTTTTAGTTGCTCAAAATGGTGGTAATGTTAACCAATCAACTAAATTAGAAAAGTCAGAACAAATACCTACAGTTATGAATTTTGACTTAAATAAAGTTGATTTTGCTATTAAGTGTAAAGGCTATAGTTTTCCAGATAATTATTTTGCCCCTCCCCGCCCCTCCCCAAGGGGAGAGAGTAATTATTCCCCCTCCCAATTGGGGAGGGGGGCGGGGGTGGGGCAACAGGAATTGCCAATTAAAGCAAGAGTTATAAAAATTATACCTAATCAAATCATAACAGAAGAGATTTGCATGGAAGTATTGCAAAAAGATGGTTATGCTCTGTCTGATACAAGCCGAGATATGACAAAGATTGCAGTGATTGAACGCTATTCAGGAAAAACAGGCATGGCCAAAGGATTTGTTAATGGTTTAGGTCTTAAAAAAGGGGCTATTGCCTCAACAGTTGCACATGATTCTCATAATATTATTGTTGCTGGTGCAGATGATGGCGATATGTTGTGTGCTGTAAAGGCTGTAAAAGAGATGGGCGGCGGCTTTGTTGTAGTGCGTGAAAAAGAGGTGATTGCAAATCTTCCGTTGCCTGTAGCAGGTTTGATGTCAGAAGAGTCTTTAGAATCAGTCAACTCATCAATGGGTAAAGTCTTAAAAGCAGCTCAATCTCTTGGCTCAAAATTATCAGACCCATTTATGGCACTTGGATTTCTTGCCTTGCCCGTAATTCCTAAATTAAAGATAACTGATAAAGGGCTTGTAGATGTTGAGAAATTTGAGTTAGTGGAGCTTTTTGTTGATTAGAATCTACTTTTCTTGACAAGTTCCATTATTCTTTCAACAATTTGGTCTTCTGAATGGACTTCGTCTGCTTCGCAAGCTTCTACAATTGCACCCGGCATACCCCAAACCACAGAGCTTTTTTCATCTTGTGCTAAAGAGTAACCACCTTTTCTACGAATGGCAGCTACTCCTGACAAACCATCATGCCCCATACCTGTTAGGATAACTGCCAACACATTTCCGCCAAATACCATTGCAACTGAACGAAACAGCACATCTACAGATGGGCGGCAGTTATGAATTGGCGGAGAATCAACAAGAGCAATTTGAATATTTGAACTATTTTTAATTGAGGAGTTGGTTCTAATAGCAGAGTTTGTTGTAGATTTAGGTTCATCTGCTTTTCTTACAACCATGTGATGACCTCCTGGGGCAATATACATTGTTCCGCTCTCTAAAGGCTGATT
>JADFXA010000214.1 GCA_015233755.1 Desulfamplus sp.
TAAATAAAAGAGAATCTACACCTGAAAGATTTTTTTGATTTAGATTGTTAACATCAGATTGCTCTTTAATGTGAAGTGGAATAGCCTTAACGTTTTTAAACATACCGCTGTTTTGTGCGCTTTTAAACCATTCACTGTTATTTGCAGGATCAAAAAGAACACCTATTTTTTTTACAGAAGGAAATATTTGTGTAATCTTTGAGATTGTCTCTTCAGAAAAAAGATTTAAAGATATTCCACAAATTGAAACATTTTTGGGGATAATGCTTTCAGGATTTAGAACCATAGCGTAGAGAATTTTCTTAGCGACATCAGAATTAACAAGTTGATTTTTGCCAGAATTATTACTAACTATGATACCCTTATCTTTATTGCTGTTGGCACTAACATTATCAATTAAGTTATTATTAATAATATATGATAAAGCTGATGGCCCTACAGCAATAACAAATGAGTAATTCTCAACTTTAGTGCCTTTATAGAGAGGGTCATGACTAAAAGGGTTGCCATTTTGATCGATAAAAATACGGACAACCTGATAATCTACAGAGGATTCAAAACCTTCAACCATTTCAATAAAAGGCTTAATCTCACGAGAGATTATAATTGCAATTGGAAGATTTGAGGTAATGATAAAATTATCTGCATTAACAGGAAGAGTATCTGCCTGAACGTTGGCAACACCCCAAGATAGCGCAGTAAATTTGATTATAAATATTAAAGCTACTGCTAAGGTTAATATAAAAAGACGGAACTGCGATTTATTATTCCTTTTGTTCAATCAGATTCTTAATACTCTCTATTTTGGCTGCAAATTCTTTGGTTACACGGTCTGCCGCTTCACGCGAATCTACTACATGAGGTGTTAAAAGAAATATTAGCTCAGTTTTTGTGCTTTCATCGGTCTTGCTCTTAAACAAATACCCTAAAACAGGGATATTTTTGAGAACAGGAACTCCAGCATCACTTTTTGTCATATTGCTTCGCATCAAACCACCAAGAAGAATGGTCTGCTGATCGTTCACTACAAGGGAGGTTTCTGCTTTTCTGGTCAAAATTGAGTAGTTCCCAAGTGCCTCATCATAGTTTCCCTTTTCACTAACTTCTTGAGAAAGCTCCATCTTTACAAGTCCGCTTGAATTGATGTGAGGGGTTACGGTTAGAATAATACCAGTTTTCTTGTATTGAACAGAACTTGTTATGCCTCCATTAATATCGGTTACACTTCCAGTAATGGAAGGGACATCTTCACCAACCTCTATCATAGCCTCTTTATTATCAACCGCCATAATATTTGGTGATGATAAAATATTGACTCGAGAATCAGAACCAAGTGCGGTTACAAGACCTTTAAGAATATCTTTTGAGTTATAAATCCCATAAGATATGTTTGATGCTGTTCCAAGAACTTGATTAATTGCCCGTGTTGATTTTGCTACATCAAGTCCTCCCTGTCCCTGATAGTTCCCCATAGAGTTGTTAAGAAGCCACTGAACACCATACTGAGTCTTATCTGTAAGTGTAACCTCTGCAATTACAACATTTATCAAAACTTGCCTTGGAGTTACGTCAAGCTCTTTGAGAACATTTTTGATAATTTTGTAATCTCTTTGGGATGCTCTAAATATAATGGCGTTATTGGTCTCATCAGGGATAATCTCAACATCACCAGCAAGCTCACCACTTGAAAAGCTGCTTGTCTTTGAACTTTTAGATGTATCTCTATTCTTATTTTTGTCTGGGCTTTCAGTAGGTTTAACAATCTGGGTCTTCTGTGATGATGAAGATGAGGAGCTTGATTTTGCACCATACAACTGCCTTAAAATATCAGCCATTTCAATAGCTGTACCATTTTCCACAAAATATACGAAGACACCCGTACCGCTGGCATCTTCTCCAAGATAATCCATTGCTGAAATCCACTTATCAACAAGGTCAAGAATTTCAGGCCATCTTGTTGCCACAAGAACAGCATTAATACTGTCAAGGCTTAAAACCTCATATCCCCCTTTCAATGCCCCTTGTCTGTAATATAGCCCCGCACTCTTGATAAGTTTGGTTATGTTCTGAACAATATCCTTGGCATCTACCTCTTTAACAGGAAATATCCTCCATGAAATATCCATGAAATAAGGTACATCCATCATGGCAAGTACGTTTATAACTTTTTCCACATTTTCAAGTGTATCTGTAACAATGACTGAGTTATTCATCGTGTCAATTGAAATAGATGCACCTTTAGAGGTAAAGGTTTGAATGCTTTTAAGAATAGATGAAGCATCTAAATATTTAAGCCTTATTAATCGTGAAATATCACCTGACGCATCAGGCAAAACATCTTCATAAACCTCTTCAGAGGTGAGTCCTGCACTCTCATTTTTTCTCACAACCTTGAACATATCCCCAGGGCCTTGAGTTATTGAGAGGTTGCTCAGTTGCAAAATATCGTTTAAAAGCTGGATGAATTCATCTCTTGTATAGTTGCCTGAAAAGTGGAAAGAGACCTTTGCCTTAACTTGAGGGTCTATGATGTAGTTGATCTTAAATAGCTCAAATAATGTTGCATCTAAAACTTCAAAAATATCTGCATTGTCAAACGCAAGTTCAACCTTTACCCGCTCTTCTTGCTTATTTTTTGCAGAATTGGTTAATATTCTCTTTTTTTGCTTAGAAGAGACCCCTTGAATTTGTCTCTTTGCTGCTTCAAACTCTTTAACTTTGTATTCTCCTTTTAGAATATCACTCTTTATCTTGGCATCTTGCAACTTGCTATAAGATTTTGGATCATCATCAAAAATAGCAAGGTTCTTCTCTCCAGATTGATCTATAACTTTAATGGATTTAATCTTAGTTCCATTTTCCTTATAAGAGCCGACCTTACTATCATCTTCAACTTTGTTAGAGTCAGCTTTATCACCCTCGTTAGTTTTATTCGCATCAGGTTTCATTGATTGAACATCTAAAGATTTTGCAGAAGCTCTTCTATATCCGCTGCCCTGAGATAAACACCCCACAGAGAAAATCAAAAAACAAGCAGCGATCAAACTATATCTTATAGCCAAATTAAAAGAGATTTCTCTATTCATAAAATTTTCTATATTAAAAAACAAACTGTTAAACAAAGCTCTAATTAAATTACCCATTATTAATCCTTATCAACAAATAAAGTTTCAAGTCTTAAGTTAATATGGAGATTGTTCTCCTTGCTTCTGCTATAATTTATATTCATCTGTCCAATTCTTACAAGTAGCTTTAATTCTTCAATGTATTGTAGAAGTGTTGCAAGTCCTTGATGGTTTGTTGTTACTGTAAACTCTAAAATACCTATATCGTAATCTTTCCATTTACCAGCGCCTAATACCTGATATTTTTGTAAAGAAATACTATTTTTATCAAAAAAACTCTGCATCTTCTGTTGAATCACAGCGTTTAGCTCTTCAAGATTCTTTCCTGGCACCATAAGGTTTGCAAAACTTTGAATCTCTGTCTCCTGAATCATATTTTCAGAATGAATTTTCTCAAGCTCTTTAATATTTTTCTTTACCCTCATCTTTTTTTCAAGTTTAAGAGCATGTTCATCTTTTGCTTCAACAATGCTCTCTTGTAAAGGCGAGTAAAAATAGACCCACCATACAAGCACAATGAGTATTATAAGAGTTATGCCCATAAGCCACTGACGATTGCGTTTTTTACTCATTTCTATCTCCTCTTGCCACTTCATCTTTTTCTTTTTTGCTATCGTCTTTTGTTTGGTCTATCTCTTCATTTTTTAACTCAATGGCAAGGGTAAAACTCTCATCTCCATTTGGTCTTCTGTTTACAGAACCTCTTAACATAACGTTAGCAAAGAGTTTTGATGACCTAAGGGCTTCAACTGTCTTTAAGGCATCAGTTCCAGTTCCTCTTAATGTTATTCCACTACTGTTAAAAGTAAAGTTAGCAAACCATGTGCCATCAGGCACAAGGATGGCTATCTCATTTATAGCTGTATAAAGCGGTGGGCGTGTCTGCATAAACTCTTCAACATCAGTTTTAAACCTTGATGCTTTTTTCAAAGTATCAATTTTGCTTTGCAAAGGCTCAAGCTCTTTTTCAAGCTCCTTTATTTGACTAACTATCTCTTTTAGCTCTTCTGAGGCCTCAATGCTTTGAGTATTTATATTATCTGTTATAAAGTAGAGTGCAAATATCAATATAAATAAAGAAATTATTATGTATCTGAAAGGGTGAATAATTTTTATCTTTACTGGCTCATCATCTAAAGATATTTGTTGAACTCTTTTAATAAGAGTTGGGGCTACGGCAGCAGATGCATAGTTCTCCTGA
>JADFXA010000215.1 GCA_015233755.1 Desulfamplus sp.
AAACATTGTTCTCTTGACCTGAAATGGTGTTGATGGCGTTGGTAATACGATCAATAAAATATGGTGTAAATGTTCTCATAAAACCCGCAAGAACAAGAAGATCAATTTTATATGGAATAATTCTATCAAGAAGCTCTTTTTCTGCTATAGCTCGTGTTTTTAAGAAAAACTCAATCTTTTTAGTTTCATCTCCTTGATTAATAAGTCGCTGTTTTGTTTTTATCTCTTCAATATTGAAGTCGTTAGGTAGAACTAAAGATGATAAATTTTCTCTTGCACCTATTATAATTTTTTTGTAATCAACAACAAATGTGTCAATTCCTGCTTTTTTTGCACGTTCAAGCCCTTTGACGCCTGCTACATCAGAGCCTGTAAACACAATTTCACCATAAATTTTTCCATTAGCACAACTATCAATTATAGCTTGTAGATTTGTGCCGCCACCTGATATTAATGTTCCTATTTTTATTTTTTTTTTCACGATAAACCTCATTTAAAAGGAATTTTTCATTATGTTGACAAAGGATAGTTAAAACAATATATATACAAAATAGTATTTATACTATTCCTAAGCATAATAGTTTAAAAAAATAGATATCAAAGAGTGTTTAACAAAACATCTTTTTTAGAAGATGTTTTGTTAAACCAACATAACATAAGGAGAGGATAAATGTCAGGAAATATTATAGAAATAGATGATGATGCCTTTGATAGCGAAGTTATTAAATCAAATATACCAGTAATGGTTGATTTCTGGGCTCCTTGGTGCGGACCTTGCAGAGCACTTGCACCTACAATTGAGGCTTTAGAGAAAAGCTACGCTGGCAAGGTTAAATTTGTAAAGGTCAATGTTGATGAAAATCCTCAATCTCCTTCAAAATATGCTATACAGGCGATACCCACACTTATTTTTTTCAAAAATGGTAAAGTTGTTGATCAGATAACTGGAATGGTTGCAAAATCAAAATTAGAAGAGGCAATTGATTCTATCCTGTAAATTGCGGGAATAAGTTGATAGCAGGAGGATTGTGAAATAAATGGCACAGACAGATTACGAACTTGTGATAATTGGCGGAGGTCCTGCTGGCCTTACCGCTGGAATATACTCTGCCAGAGCAAGAATGAATGTTGTGCTTTACGAAAAAGCAGCTCCGGGAGGACAAGTAATTGTCTCTGATTGGATTGAAAATTACCCCGGATTTCCTGATGGTATAAGCGGCTATGATTTAGGCGAAAAGATGCTTAATCAGGCAAAGAATTTGGGACTTAACATTGAGTCTGAAGATGTTACAGCAATTGAAGTTGATGGAGATAAAAGAGTAGTTCATCTTGGTAAAAATAGAAAAGTAACCACAAAAGCCGTGATTATTGCAACTGGTGCATCTCCCAAAAAGTTAAATGTTGGAGAGTCAAAGTTCATGGGCAAAGGCGTATCGTTTTGTGCTACTTGCGATGGACCTTTCTTCAGAGATAAAACTGTTGTTGCTGTGGGTGGTGGTGATACTGCTATTCAAGAATCTATATTTCTTACACGATTTGTAAAAAAACTCTATTTAGTTCACAGACGTGATCAACTTAGAGCAGCTAAAATACTTCAAGAACGGGCATTTAAGAATGATAAAATCGAATTTTTATGGAACTCTGTCGTCTCTGGTATGGATGGTTTCTTTTCTGTAGAAAATGTTAAGGTTAAGAATGTTAAAACAGGTGAAGAGAGAAATATCAAAGCTGATGGGTGTTTTATCTGGGTGGGTATTACACCTAACACAGATTTTTTAAAAGCCAATATTATTCCTAAAAAGACCGATAATACAGCTAACATAGGCGATCACATTGCTACAGAGCAAGAAATAGATAATAGCGGAATAGTTAATGCAGCTAATCTACTAAAGATAGATGATAGCGGCTTTATACACACAAACGAATATATGGAGACATCTGTTCCTGGTATTTTCGCTGTTGGTGATGTTAGAACTACTCCACTTAAACAAATTGCAACTGCTGTTGGTGATGCTGCGATTGCCGTAATGTCTGTTGAACATTACATTGAAAAGTTCGAAGATTAAAAATGCACTCTCTTTTCAAAATGAAAGGCATTCATTATTAATAACCTCATACCAAACTATAAAAATATACAAATAATTTAAAAAAACAAAATAAGCTGGAGTAATACCAGCTTATTTTGTTTGTATTTTACCTTGTTATGCTAAAAGATTCATTTCTACATATTTCAACTTTAATTAATGGTGTAATAAATGAAAATCAATATTCTAATTTTAATTTCAACAGCTTTTTTGATTATAATTTCAGGTTGTTCATGGTTTAACTCAGAAGATCATGAAATGGAAAAGAGTGCAAAAGAGCTTGCAACTCAAGGAAGCCTTGAATTTAGAGAGGAGAACTACAAAAAAGCTATTAAATCTTTTACAACCTTGAGAGATTGGTATCCATTCAGCCAATATGCAATTTTAGCAGAACTTAAGATTGCAGATGCTCATTACAAGCTTGAGGAGTATGAAGATGCAAGATCAAGTTATGAAGAATTTGAAAGTCTCCACCCAGAAAATGAGGCAATCCCGTATGTAATCTACAGAATAGCTATGTGTTGGTATAATCGTATCGAAACAGTTGACAAAGATCAAACACCTGCAAAAAAGGCTATGGATGAGTTTCAACGTCTTATTAGCCGTTTTCCTGACGATTCACATGCCCCAAAAGCTGCAAAAAAGATTAAAAAATGTATGGAGAGTCTTGCAAACCATGAGGAGTATATTGCCAAGTTTTATTTAAAAAAGGAAAAATATAAAGCTGCTATCAAACGATTTGAAGAGATATTTGCCCTATATCCTGATACTGAGGCAGGGAAACGAGCCATGCAAAACATTGATAACATTGTAAAAATCCAGAAGGAGCAATAGATATTTACTCAAATTGTATTTAGCGAATTTATATTTATTATCAAGACTAGGCCGCAAAGGAGATTAATATAATGAACCACGATTTTCTTTTGAACATTGGAGAGCAGCTCTCTCAACTTCACAAAGATGGACTCTATAAAAATGAGAGAGTCATAACTTCGCAGCAGCAAGCTGATATTAAGGTAAAGTCATCATCGCTATCCCCACCAAATAATGAAAAAAGAGAAGAACTAAATGTTATAAATTTTTGTGCAAATAACTATCTTGGACTTGCCAATAATAAAGAGGTTATACAAGCAGCAAAAGAAGGGCTTGATAAATATGGTTTTGGTATGGCTTCTGTCAGATTTATTTGCGGTACCCAAGATATTCATAAAGAACTTGAAAAGAATTTAAGTAATTTCCTTAAAACTGATGATACTATTCTATACTCATCATGTTTTGATGCAAATGGCGGGCTTTTTGAGACTCTCTTCCAAGAAGATGATGCAATTATCAGCGATGCCCTTAACCATGCAAGTATCATTGATGGAGTAAGGCTTTCAAAAGCAAAACGTTTCCGCTATCGTAATAATGATATGAACGATCTTGAGACTCAATTAAAGGCATCACAAGATTGTAGATTTAGGGTTATTGCTACAGATGGTGTATTTTCAATGGACGGTACTATTGCCAACCTTAAAGGTATTTGCGACCTTGCAGATAAATATAATGCCCTTGTAATGGTTGATGATTCACATGCAGTTGGTTTTATTGGAGAACATGGGGAAGGAACCCCTGAATATTGTGGTGTGCAAGGTAGAATCGATATAATAACAGGAACACTTGGAAAGGCTCTTGGTGGTGCTTCTGGAGGATATACCAGCGGCAGAAAGGAGATTATTGAGTTGTTACGTCAAAGATCGCGCCCATATCTATTTTCAAATACACTTGCACCATCAATTGCTGCTGCGTCTATGAAAGTCCTTGAAATACTACAAAAAAGCGATAACCTAAGGATAAAACTCAAAGAGAACAGTCGATATTTCAGAGATGAGATGAAAAAACTTGGATTTACTTTAGTGCAAGGAGATCACCCCATTATACCAGTTATGCTTGGCGATGCTATTCTTGCTGGCAAGATGGCAACCCTCATGCTTGACGAAGGAATCTATGTTGTAGGCTTCTCTTTTCCAGTAGTTCCTAAAGGAGAGGCTCGTATCCGCACTCAGATGTCTGCTGCTCATGAAAAAGAACATCTTGATAAGGCAATTGCTGCATTTGCAAAGGTGGGGAGAAATTTGGGTGTGATAGAGTAGCATTTTTATACGGTCTTAATTTTTGAGTTTTTAATGTTATTTGTCGCCCTAAGCTAAAGCTATGGGCTAACTTATCAAAGTCCTCTTAAGAGGACTTA
>JADFXA010000216.1 GCA_015233755.1 Desulfamplus sp.
GTAATTTTTCTATTTACTATTAGGACTATTACAACTTCAAACTCGCATATATCTATACCCATATTTGAATTTATAAATAGATTCAAATATATAGAGATATATGCGGTAAAAATAGAAATAGTTGGTATTCTAAATTATATTAACACTAATATACTAAATCATATACCTATAGATAGAGATGGTTTAACCGATGCTTGTCAAGTATCATGGCGATTCTTTTTAATCGTAATCATGGGAATTTTGTTTTCATCTTCAACTACAGCATCTGCTATAAAAAGTGCTGTGATGTGGTTTTTGAAACCATTTCCATTTATACCCAAAAAAAGAGTAGCTGTTATGGTTAGTCTTTTTGTTAGATTTTTACCGTTGCTGCTTGAAAAAGCAACAGAAGTATCAGACGCTCAAAAATCAAGATGTTTTCATCTCAGGAAAAATCCTCTAAGAAAAATCAGAAATATTACTGTACCATTGATTACAAAAGTTTTTAATTCTGCTGATAATCTTGCTATTGCTATGGCATCTCGATGTTATAATGAGAATAGAACTGAAATAGCAGAATATAACCTTTTAAGACGCTCAGGATATGAAATTAATTTTTATATTGGGACTATTGTTCTTATTTTAATTACGCTATTTTTCTGATTTTTTATATAGTTTAAGGTAATTATTTACGGGAGAAAATAGCCATGATTAAAGTATTGCTTGCAGATGATCATAAGATTGTTCGTGAAGGGCTCCGCCGTATAATTGAAGAGAGTGGAGAAATGGAGGTAGTTGCTGAAGCTGCTGATGGTAATGAAGCGATACAGAAAACTATAAAGTTTAAACCAGACGTTGCTGTTGTTGATATTTCCATGCCACCCGGAATGGACGGTCTTGAAGTTGTATCGCGACTTAAATTTCACATTCCAAACATGCCAGTTCTCATTCTCACGATGCACGATGAGGAACAATATGTTGTTAGAGCTGTTGAGGCTGGGGCAATGGGATATGTAACTAAGCAGGCTGCACCTGAACAGCTTGTAGATGCAGTAAAAAAACTCTATTCAGGAGGACACTACCTTACAGAAAAGGCAAGTGAAGCACTTGCAATGAGGGTAGTTAGGGGAGATAGCAACAAATCAGGTAGTGAATCTTTATCAATGAGAGAGCTTCAGGTTTTACGACAACTTGCTTTGGGCTATACCAATCATGAGATTGCAGAAAGCTATCATATTAGTGTAAAGACCGTAGATACATATAGGTCAAGAATATTGAAAAAATTAAACTTACGAAATAACGCCGAACTCTCACGATTTGCCATTCAAAATAAGATCATTGAACTGTAGTAATCTGTAAGAAAAATCCCTACACCACAATCAGAAATACATGGATTGTTTTTTATTGTTCATGATGATAGTAATGCCAATTAATCAATACGAAAAAATATAAAATCTGAAAAGGCGCTAAGTATGAAGTTGGATTACGTTAAGATAAATTATTTTATTGCATCATTACTATTAATGACATTTTTAACTATTCCTAATTCATCAGCTAAAGACTCTACTGTAATCTCCAAAGAAAAAATCGTATTAGGTGGTGGACCATCTGGTGGCACATTTCAAACCGTTGCCAATGTTGTTGGCTCATTTAAACCAATAAAAGATGCTGCTGGTTTTAAGGTTCAGGTTCAATCTTCAGAAGGTTCAATTGAAAATATTAAAAAAGTTGATTCCGCTTCTTTCCAAATGGCTATTGTTTATGCTGGAGATTTATGGCGCGGTATAAATGGAAAGATTGAGAACTATACACAAGACTACTCAAATGTGAATTCATCTTCGACTACAAGTTTTTCCTCAAGTTCTAACTTAACAAACTCACCTACAACTTACAAAAAGGCTATGGCTGTTGCATCTCTTTATACGGCATCTGCGCAACTTGTTGTTCATGAAAGATTGGAGGCTAAAGGAGATAAAACCGTAATTAATAATAGTAATATTAAAAATCATGCAATTAAAAGCATAAAAGATCTTGAAGGTAAAAGGGTAGGTGTTGGCAACAGTGGATCTGGTTCTTATTCAACTTGCGAGCTTTTTTTCAAACACTTAGGATTATGGGAAAAAATAGAGAAAAGAGCTATCGGCTATAATGATGCGGCACGAGCGTTTAAAAATAATGAACTTGACGCTTTTTGGGTCTTTTCAGCTATACCTTGCCCCGCTGTAGCTATGGTATCAGGAGATAAAGATAAACGACTTGAAAACAGCGGATCAAATATTAGTAGTAATAACTCAAAAGGCTTTATTGAGCTTGTTAATCTTGGAGATGATGCTTATAGAAGCGGGTTTTTAAAAGATTTTCCATGGTTTGCAACAACAATGATAAAAGGTGGAACATATAATGGAGTTGATAAAGATACACTCTCCTTTCAAGATTATGCAATATTAGTTGCAAATGCAGATCTCTCTTCTGATGTTGTTTATCAGATATTGTCAATCATATACACCGATGATGGGCTAAATCAGCTATCGCAACAAAATACAAATCTAAAAGATATGTCAGTTGAAACAGGGATTATAGGTATTATTACCCAGCTTCATCCTGGTGCTGAAAGGTTCTGGAGGGAGAAGGGGATCATTAAGTAGAAGGCAGCTTTGCGGTTGCCAGAAAATCAATGCAAGGATAGAGCATCTCTACCCTACAGATAGCAAACAATAACATTATTAACAAGGAGAACGCAAAATGAAAAAAAGTATGAAAGTTGTGACCCTTCTGGCAATTGCTGCGGTTTTTGCTTTTACAACAACTGCTATGGCTGCTGAACCCATTATTATTAAATTCAGCCATGTTGTCGCTGTTGACACACCAAAAGGTGAGGCTGCTGAGTATTTCAAAAAACTTGCGGAAGAGAGAACAAAAGGTGCTGTAAAAGTTGAAGTTTATCCAAACAGCCAGCTTTACAAAGATAAAGAGGAGATGGAAGCTCTTCAGATGGGTGCTGTTCAGATGCTTGCCCCATCTCTTGCCAAGTTTGCCCCACTTGGAGTTAAAGAGTTTGAACTTTTTGACCTTCCTTTTATCTTCAATGGTTATGATGAACTTCATAAGATAACACTCGGACCTGTTGGAAAAAAACTACTTGATAAACTTGAGCCAAAAGGAATTATTGGACTTGCATATTGGGACAACGGCTTTAAGGTTATGAGTGCAAATAAGCCCCTAAAAGTTCCAACAGATTGTAAAGGTTTGAAAATGCGTATCCAGTCATCAAAAATTCTTGATGCTCAGATGCGTGCACTTGGTTCAATTCCACAGGTTATGGCGTTCTCTGAAGTTTATCAGGCTCTTCAGACCGGCGTTGTTGATGGAACAGAAAATCCACCATCAAACCTTTATACCCAAAAGATGTTTGAAGTCCAGAAGTATGTAACAGTTTCTGATCACGGCTATTTAGGATATGCTGTGCTTGTAAACAAAAAATTCTGGGAAGGTCTGCCCAAAGATATTCGTACTCAGCTTGAGAGTTCAATGGCAGATGCAACGATTTTTGCAAATGACATTGCAAAAAAGAAAAATGAGCAAGATTTAGCATCAGTTGCGGCTTCTGGCAAATCTGAAATTATAAAGCTCACTCCAGAAGAGAGGCAGGTGTGGAAAGATGCTCTTGTACCAGTTCATGCTAAAATGGCTGACCGCATTGGTAAAGATTTAATTGAAGAGGTTTATCAGGCTACAGGTTTCAAAAAATAAATTTCCCACCTTTTTATAAGTTAGCTTCTAAAGATTTGACGACTTTTTAAAAGTTGTCAAATCTTCTCTTAATCTATCCTAAAATTATTCAAAACTGGAACTGCTGGCTTATATCATGGCGAGCATCAAATAAATAATCTTTAAGGAGAACAAAAAGGCTATGTTAAAACTTCTCGATCATTTGGAAGAGTGGTTAGTCGCCACGCTCATAGGTGCAGCAACTGTGATAATCTTCCTGTCAGTTGCCCATCGTTATGCCAGTGGTTTGCCGATTCCCGTTGTTCAGGACTGGCTTTTGGGCCTTAATATGAGCTGGACTCAAGAACTTTGCATTTACATGTTTATATGGATGGCAAAATTTGGTGCTGCATACGGAGTAAGAACAGGAATTCATGTTGGTGTTGATGTCTTTATAAACAGCCTTAACAGTAAACTCAGAGCAAAATTTGTTGTAATTGGTTTAAGTGGCGGGGCATTATTCACAGCAATTATAGGCACTTTAGGTTTTGCATTTGTATGGGAAGTTGGACTTCGTTACGCTGTAGCCTCAACTTTTGGGTTTGATTGGCCTGATCTGACA
>JADFXA010000217.1 GCA_015233755.1 Desulfamplus sp.
CTGTTGTCCATAGAATCTGAGAACCAGGTGTTACGCTCCAGAAATTTCCTAACTCAATATGAACCTTTGGGAGCTCTTTCATCAGTATATCAGGCATTTTATCAAGGAAATTACCTTTAAGAGCCTGTTCAAAACTTGAACCCATTGCTCCGCCAGGAAGTTTATGAATATGCACTGTTGGGTCAAACCCTTTGAACTGAGATTCAAATTGAGAGTAGGCAGGTCTTATTTTTTTTAATTTGTTATTTGTCTCAATAACAGCATTTAAGTTTATCCCTTCTGCATTATACCCATCTTCTGCAAGCATATCTACAACTGTCATTAGAGGAGGTGGGCCAAAAAAACCAGTCATAGCATGATCAGCAGCATCAATAATTTTTGCACCAGCTTGAACTGCTGCTACAATTCTTCCTATATCATTTCCATCTGTGTTATGACCGTGATAGTGAATAATTAAATCTGGAAAAAAGCTTTTAAGAGAGGAGACTAAACGATAAATACGTGCTGGAGAACCTAACCCTGAATGGTTTTTAATTGCAAGAATAATATCTTTTCCTGTAATATCTATAATCTCTTTAGCCTTTCTTACATAAAAATCATCGGTATGCTCAGGACCTGTTGAAAAGCATAAAGTTGGCTCTAAATACTTTCCAGCTCTTTTAACCTCTTCAAAAACTGGAATCATGTTTGGGACATGATTTAAAAAGTCAAATACTCTCCAAACATCAACATATTTTGCAAATTCTTGAACAGTAATTCTTATTACATTTTCAGGATAGGGTCGATAACCAAAAAGATTTACTCCGCGGCATAGTGTCTGAAACATTGTGCGCGGCATCTTTTGTCTTAAGAGCTGAAGACGCTCAAAAGGGTTGATCTGCTTTCTTAAAAGATCAACATGGACACTTGCACCTCCTGTAATCTCAAGAGAGAAGAAACCTGCCTCATCTCTTTCAGATGCTACCATAAAGTCAGTATGAGGAAGAATTCTGTTTTTAAAATCTGACTGAGAGAGATCTCTTGCTGTATTTGTAATAAAATATCCCTTTGATTCTCGTAAAATACGAAGCCCGTCTTCTGGGGGAGTATTGGGTAAAATCCTATTAAACATTTATATTTTTTCCTTAAAAAATTATAATTTTAAATTATAGTGCAAAAGGATTGTATTTTTTATGGTTAATGTGTCCTAAAAGTTTAGCAATTTTTGCCTCTTCTCTTTCTATAGAGCGATAGTCAAAAAGTTCAGGATGTCTATCTATATATTCAGTATCAAATTGACCTGACAAAAACTCTCTATCTTGAACAATTTTAATATAAAATGGGATAGTTGTTTTAGGACCTACTATAACAAAATTTCTTAAAGCTCTCTCAAGACGGCTTGTTGCATCAGCCCAAGTAAAACCATAAACAGTCAATTTAACTAATAGAGAGTCATATGAAGATGAAATTTTATAACCTTGATATACCATTCCATCTAATCTGATACCAGGGCCTCCTGGCGATTGATACACAGATACAATCTTGTCACTTTCAGGGGCAAAATTTTGTTTTGGATCTTCTGCATTAATTCTAACTTCAATTGCAAAACCTCTACACAATACATCTTTTTGAGATATATCGAGAGGCAGCCCTCTTGTTATTCTTATTTGACGGCGAACAATGTCAATACCTGTTATTACTTCTGTAACTGTATGTTCAACTTGAAGACGTGTATTGATCTCAAGAAAATAAAATTGGTCATCATGATCTAAAAGAAACTCTACAGTTCCTGCATTTCTATAGCCTGCATAACTGGCAAATTTCACTGCTGCTTGGCATATTTCATTTTCAAGATCAGGCTGTAACATACCAGGTGCAATCTCAACAAGTTTTTGATGACGTCTCTGGATAGAGCAGTTTCTTGCCCCTAAATGTACAACATTGCCATAATTATCTGCTAAAATCTGAACCTCAACATGGCGTGGGCGTATTAACCCTTTTTCAAGATAAAGACGTCCATCACCAAAAGATGATATTGCCTCTTTTTCAGCTAACGGAAGCTGCTCTAAAAGTTCGGCATCATTGTTAACGCGTCTTATTCCCCTTCCGCCTCCGCCTGCAACTGCCTTTAACATTACAGGATAACCATATTGCTTAGAAAAGCTAAGAGCAGATGAGACTTTATCATCTCCTTCAGGTAAAATACTACTACCCGGTATAACCTTAATTCCAGCCTCCTGTGCAAGTTTTCTTGCAATTGTTTTATCTCCTAAATCCTGGACCACTTGAAAAGGAGGGCCTATGAAAATCAACCCCTCTTTTTCACATGCACGAGGTAAATCAGGATTTTCAGCAAGAAAACCATATCCTGGATGCACAGCCTGACAACCACTTTTTTTAGCAGCCCATATAACACGGTCGATATCTAAATAATCTTTACGAGGTCCAGGACCTATCCACACTGCTTCATTAGCAATATAAATATGTCGTGACTCATTATCAGGGGTTTCATATATAGCTACAGCTTTTATACCCTCTTCTATAACAGCTCGGCAGATTCTTATGGCTATCTCACCTCGATTCGCAATAAGAATTTTCTCAAATTTCTTTGTCTCAGTCATTGTTTTTTATTCCTACTAATTATGTAGTCTAAAATCGCTTTGGGTAATTTTCTCAAATTTATGGAGAAATTCAATTTTTGCAAGAACTCTATTTTTCTTCCAACTCATTCAATTCTTTGGTAGAGGAGATTGAAAAATTCAAATCTTTCAAAAGTCCATTTGATATCGCATAAATCCAGCCATGAATAACTATTGATTCTCCTTTTGCCCATGCATCCCTCACAAAGGTTGTATTGCCAACATTTTTCACCTGTTCCATAACATTTAGTTCACATAGACGATCAACTCTCTTTTTATCATCAGTTATCTGCATCAACTCTTTTTGCCTGATTCTGTATATATCTCGTATATGACCAAGCCAGTTGTCTATAAGTCCATGAGAGCAATTTGCGATTGCAGCCC
The DNA here is from genome assembly GCA_015233755.1 of Desulfamplus sp. GTDB lineage: Bacteria > Desulfobacterota > Desulfobacteria > Desulfobacterales > Desulfobacteraceae > Desulfamplus. The sequence goes on from JADFXA010000217.1 coordinate 3,003, forward strand.
TAACGCCTCCACAACCATAATGTCCACAAACAATGATGTGTTTGATTTTCAACACCTCTATGGCATATTGAATTACAGAAAGACAGTTCATATCTGAGTGTATTACAATATTGGCAACGTTTCTATGAACAAACATTTCTCCTGGAAGAAGACCCACTATTTCATTAGCAGGAACACGGCTGTCTGAACATCCAATCCAGAGGAATTTAGGTGATTGCTGTTGAGAAAGCTTTTGGAAGAATTGCGGATCTGATCGAATGATTTTAGATACCCAATTTTGATTGTTATCAAATAATTGAGGTAGCGTTTTCATAAATTTTTCCTTTATGTTAATGAAATTTTAGCATTTTGATAACGAGAAGAGTTGTCATAATGCTCTTCACTTAGAAGCATAAAAAGAGTTATAGGACCTATACGACCAGCGAACATTGTAATCATAATCATAATTTTTCCTATTTCATCAAGTTTCATGGTTGCACCAGTGGAGAGTCCAACCGTGCCCATTGCAGATGTTACTTCAAAAATGATCTCTGAAACAGGTATCTGCTGCGTAACCTCAAGCATTAACACCATAACTACCCATGTTAAAGCACCAGATGCAGCAATTGTTATGGCACGATAGATTACTCTTGATTGAATCCTGCGACTAAGAACAACTACGCTCTTGTGGTTAGTTATATTTGCCCAAAAAGTAAGAACCAATATTCCCATAGTTGTCGTTTTTATCCCTCCTGCCGTTCCTCCTGGACTGCCTCCTATAAACATTAGACAAATCATTATAAGAAAAGTAGGTGCAGTAACTCCTGCAATATCAACCGAGTTAAAACCAGCAGTTCTAAGTGTTACAGATTGAAACCATGCGTTATGAATTTTATCAGGAATAGATAGTCCTGACAGTACGCCATTCCAATCAAACACAAGTATAAATAATGTCCCAGAAATTAAAAGAATAGCTGTAGTAACAAGAGCAATGTAAGAGGCTACAGGTATGTTCCTCCCATTTATCCATTTAGGAATAAGCAAATTTGTAGCAGGTGCGATACCGCCCAAAATTATAAGAGCAGCAACTGTATGCAATATAAAAGGGTACTCTTTATAGGGAATAAGATTATCGCTTTGAAGGGCAAAACCAGCATTACAAAATGCAGATATTGAGGTAAATAGACCACTCCATAGAGCTTGACCCAAAGTATCTCCTGTTTGGTAGTAAAACAGTAAAGTAAGGATAATTGCCCCAAAGCCTTCAGTAGCAAATGTGAATTTAAGAATCAAAGAGAGTGAGTCAATTAAATCTTTATG
>JADFXA010000218.1 GCA_015233755.1 Desulfamplus sp.
CTTCCAGTGCATGAGCAATCTGCAATAGTGGCGATTGATCTGAAGTCAACCAGACAATCTTAGTTAGCGGGTTGATGGATGAAAGTATGGTCTTCGCATCTGGTATATTTGAATCAATAAATAAAATCTGTGATGGAACTGACAATTCTGATGCGGATATATCCACATTGTTATTTGTGTTGCTTGGTTTAATAGTGTTACTCGACATCTATAAGACTCCTTGTTTTTAAAAGTTGAATAATTTGTTAATAATATTTAAATGCGTGGCACACGCAGTTGCATAGTTTGTTTTAACTCCTATTGGCCTATCGATTATTAGTCTTCTTGTTTACATTCAATCATAAGTGGTCGGTTGGTTTGGTATGTGATAAATGTCAGCTTCCTGTAAATCGGACATTCCCAGTAGCGCCCCATGCAGTAGTTAACAATGCGTGGAATCGTCCTGCCTGATACTTTGCTGCAATAGCAATCATCAGAAGGTTGGCTTGAGAATTTACACAAATACTGTGTATCAGGCTGATTTGTGGAGTTTGCTTGTTTAATCATGGAGTTTGTGCATAGCACAGGACGTGCCAGAGGAAATATTGGGGCAAAAAGGTGTAATTACAAGAAGTTATAGAATAACAGATATGAACGATAATCTATTCAAAATAAATAGCGATATCTAAAATAGATATTAAAAATGGATAGTATGAGAGTGGAGGTTATTTGTAAATTAGGAGTTTTTTCTGGATCACAGATTAATATGATTGATTACACATATTTCACAGATGTTCTTAACGACCTGTGTAATCTTTTGATTCATTTAAATTAATAATTAAAAAAGATTATGGAGTAATTTACAGTATTACTCCTCACCCGCTGTTATTCCATGTTTTTCAAGGCGGCGACGAAATGTATAGTAGTTCATGCCAAGCATCGTGGCAGTTTTCATTCGCTTGCCGCCACAGTAACTCAATGCCTTTTCAAGAGCCCAACTTTCCAGTCTGTCCATGCTGCATGGAAATGGTGGAGGATTGAATTCGCAGGTGTTGGATGATTTTATGTTAACACTGCCTATATAATTGGTTTGACCAAGGGTATCAACCTGGATATCTATAGAATCAGTATGTAAGGCTATATCTTTCTCATTTATGACACTTCCTGCATTCAAAACTGTGCGGCGAATTACGCTTTTAAGCTGACGAATATTGCCTGACCATGAGAGGCGTGAAAGAATGGCACACGCATTTTCATCTAAAAACGGTAAGGGACATCCAAGTTCATCGCAGGTTTCTCGCAGGAATTTTAATGCTAAAGGTATTATTGACTCTCTTGTCTCTCTAAGAGGAGGAAGTCTTATCGTGGTGTCCGACAGTCTGTAGTAGAGATCTTCCCTAAAATGCCCTAATAATGACTCCTCTTTCAGATTGCGGTTACTGGCACATATTATCCTAACATCAACCTTTTTTTCAGCTTTGCTCCCTAATGGAGTAAAGCTTTTTTCTTCAACAAAACGCAGGAGCTTTACCTGCAACTCCTTTGGACAAGACTCAATATCATCTAAAAATATTGTGCCTCCATCAGCAGCCTCCAACAATCCGATTCTATTTTGTTCAGCTCCAGTAAACGCTCCTTTGATGTGTCCAAATAGCTCACTCTCAGCAAGGGTTAGCGGCATTGCTCCAGTTTGAACAGTAATAAACGGCGCATCTCTACGGGGGCTCAATGAGTGGATAATTGTAGCAAGCCTTGATTTCCCCGTTCCTGTTTCACCTTGCAGAAGAACATTGAATGATGTTCTGGCAACACGGGCTGCTTGCTCCGCAACAGATTTCAGTGCAGGTGTGCTACCCATATAAATCTTCATAGATGCCATTAATTCATCAGAGAGACCCTCAATTGAACGTCTTTGAAGCAATGGTAGAGCAGCTTTTGATATAGCCTCCATAAGTTCATCTGTATCAACAGGTTTGCGAACAAAAGCTGCCACTCCCATCTCAATGGCTTTGAGAAGATAATTGGTTTCAGTATAAGCTGTGCAAAAAATCAGAGGTATTTCAGATGAACGCATTTTAAGATTTTCAGCTAATTCCAAACCATCCATGACTGGCATTCTTATATCACTGACAACTATATCTATATCAGGATGTTTTGAATCAATTATTGCTAATGCTTCACGTCCATTTGATGCCTGCATGACTTGACCACAGTATAACTCCAGAAAAGCTGCCGTTTCACGCCGCAGTTCGTGTTCATCTTCAACCAGGAGGATAGACAAATTTTTTAGTTTTATGAAATTGGTCATATTACTTTCCTGATTGGGGAACTTTGGTTCCAGATGGCAGTTCAATTCTGAAAGTTGCCCCTTGATCTCTTTTTATGAATCTAAGGTTTCCTTTAAATTTTTCTTGCATGATCATGCGTGACATGTATAGCCCTATACCTGTACCAGCTGTGTCATTTTTAGTAGTAAAATAGGGTGAAAAGAGTTTAGAAGATAGCGTGTCGGGTATGCCGCATCCATTATCAGTTATATCAATTGTCATTAAATTATCTCTGTTCATATCTATATATACATTGATACGCCCTTTCTCCTCGTCCATACTTACATTTTGATTTATAGGCTCTCCTATATTACGGCTTTCAAGAATGGCATCTCTTGCGTTGCCCAGCAAGTTAAGGATAACTTGTTTAAATTCGTTCGAAAAACCCTCCACAAGTTGTTCGGTGCAATCCTCACAATGAATATCTGCGACAATGTTTTTAATGGCCAGTTGAGGTTCAAAAAGTTTGATACAGTCCTTGATACAGCTCAATGGCGAAAATATTGATTTTTCTTTTTCAGGACGATAAAAATCTCTGAATACCTCAATTGTGTCTGACATATGCTTGATCTGACGCATAGCATTGTTTTTGAATTCACTCAGATACTCAGGTGTCAGACTCTGCATCTTTGCCATAGCGTGAGTTCGTTGAACAATCATTCCAAGAGTAGAAAGGGGTTGACGCCATTGATGCGCTATGGTGCTTATAAGTTCGCTCACAGCAGTTAAACGAGATTGATGTGCCATCTTAAGTTCAGTTATATCCGCATGGCTTCCGATCATACACAGCTTACCATGTATACTAATCAGTTGAACTGACCCCATTATCATCAATCTTTCACCTGATTTTCTTCTCATCTCTCCTTCCATTTTTTCTATCTTTTCTCCTTTAAGCAATTTATTTACTACAGCATCTCTGACCTCTTTTTTTAGCAGATTAAGCTCAATGCCGGTTTTCCCAATCAGTTCAGAGCGTTGATAGCCTGACATATCAACGTAAGAATCATTTACCTCTAAAAACTGACCTTCATATAAATCAGTTATAGCGATTGCATAGGGAGCTGAATGAAATACTTTGCTAAATTTTTCTCTCTGCATTTCAATATCTTTAATAAGACATTGGTTAAGAATATCTTTTTGCGTTAACTCTTCTGCTTTATTTTGCAATTGCTGGGTACGCTCTTTAATTTTTTGTTCAAGCGATTGATTAAAATTTTGCAACTCTCTTCTTGCATGGAGCAACTTTTGCACCATTTTTATGAGAGCTTCCTCCAGCACCTTCAACTCATTACGCCATTTATTTTTAGAATTGATCTGAATTTGATCTAAATTATCCAAATTAATCTGCTCGGCTGACTGGATTAAGGCATATAAAGGACGAGTGAGTAATATCCGACTCACTATGAAAAAAATTATCCATAAAGAAAAGGTTTTTATTACTGCATTAACAAGAATAAAGATAAAACTATGTTTGACTTGGTTTACTACAATAGCTGTATTTGAATAAAAGGTGCCTCTACCTACTATTTGTTTTACATTTTCATCAGTATAAACTACTTGGAATTTATGACTAAAAAGATTAAAAAAAGAAGTTGGTTTGTTGTGGAAAGGAGTTTCAAATGATTCTATTAGCATCGGGGTTCCGTCTTCAGCCATGATCCAACCATTTGCTTTATGTTGTTTTTTACCAACCCCTTCTAACTCAACCCCAACTATGATTGGGATCTTCATAATTCCTTTTAGAGTAGCCTCCAACTGATTGTTATCCATATTCCATAATGATTGGCTTAATCCGGGTCGAAAAATTGTTTCTAAAATTTTTAACTCATTTTCAATGCGTTCTTGAGTATTGTTAAATTCAGCAATAAGATGGATACTTGTTACAGTTATAGTGATGATCAAATATATGGCAAAAACTGTGCTGAGAAGCTGGGTAGAGATCGAATGTTTTAATAATGGAGTCGGTAATGAC
>JADFXA010000219.1 GCA_015233755.1 Desulfamplus sp.
TGCGGCAATCTTTGCAAGAATATTTTTGTTTACCATTATGAATTGAACCATTTTTTATAATATTCAATGAGCTGCACTTAGGACATTTCATTGTTAGTCTCCAACAAAAAATATATTAATAATTTTTGTTGGAATATCAAACCTGAGAAAATTTGTTTATAGTAAAATCATCTATCACTACATGTTAAGCACTACCAATTATTAGACTATGCGGGTAAGCAATATAACGTCGCTGTTGCCCGTGATATAACTGCTCGTAAGCAATCAGAGATAAAACAGCAAGAGCTTGAAGCTGCAAATCTTAGACTCCAAAAAGCTGAATGTCTTGGGCAGATGGCGGGCGGCATTGCACATCTTTTTAATAACTATCTTTACGCTGTCAGCGGTAATTTAGAGTTAGCTTTGGAATATCTACCTAAAGACTCATTAATACATGGCTATTTGGTTGAAGCAATGAAAGCTGCAAACCGCTGTGCTGATGTAAGCGGGTCTATGCTCACATATCTTGGACAAAATTTTGTTAAGCCAGAATTAATAGATATTTCAGAATATTGTAAAAAGAATCTTACTAACTTTCAATCATCCATTAATAGCGGCATCACAATAGAGACCAATTTTATAGATAGAGAATTGTTTATACGTTGTAATCAAAGCCAGATGGAGAAAATTATTAAAAATCTTATTACAAATGCCGTCGAAAGCATTGATAATAACAAAGGTAAAATAAGATTATCAACAAACACTATACTAAAATCAGAGATCAGCAGATTTCATATTGTACCTTTTAATTATAATCTTTTGGCAGATAGTTATGTTTGTATTGAAGTTACTGATACGGGACGCGGAATTCCCAAAAAAGATATTGATAAAATATTTGACCCTTTTTTTACTACCAACTTCACAGGGCGGGGTTTGGGTTTAGCAATCGTATTGGGAATAGTTAAGTCGTGGGGTGGTATGATTGGAGTAAGAAGCAAAGTCGGTCATGGCAGCTCTTTTATTGTTTTCTTTCCTCTATTTGTAGATACTTCAATTAGACAGCCAATGAATGTTTATAAAGCTCTGGAAACCAAAGAGCTTTTAACTACTGTATTATTGGTTGAAGACCATGACATAGTTCGTAAAACAACAACTGCAATGCTTAAAAAGATGGGTTTTAACGTTATAGCAGCTGCTGATGGATTTGAAGCTATAGAGATGTTTAAGAAACATAAAGATTCAGTTAATTGTTTAATTACAGACCTTTCAATGCCAACTATTGATGGCTGGGGAACTTTAGCAGAAATCAGAAAAATTAAACCTCATATTCCTGCTATTTTAGCAAGCGGGTATGATGAAGCTTTTGTCATGTCCCATGATGATTTAGAAAAACCGCAGGCTTTTTTGCACAAACCTTACTCAATGAGTGATCTAAGAAGAGTTTTAGAAAAGGTATTTTCATAGTATATACAGTATGTTGGCATTCTATAATAAATGAGGAGAATGTTAAGTGCCTGAAGAAAAAAAAGTATTAATTATTGATGATTCTCCATTAAATATAAAAACTCTAAATGAAATATTAAGAGAAAATTATACTGTAATGGTTACAACAGATGGAGAACATGCTCTGTCATTGGTAAAAAAACATTTACCAGATATTATACTGCTTGATATTATCATGCCGACTATTGATGGCTATGAGGTCTGCCGTCAATTGAAAAAAGATGATACTATATCAGAAATACCCATTATCTTTGTTACCTCAAAAAACAATCCTGAAGATGAGGAGCTTGGGTTGCAATTAGGAGCTGTAGATTACATTACAAGACCATTCAGCCCCGCCATTGTAAAAGCAAGGATAGAGACCCATCTAAGGATTAAACATCAGCAAGACTCTCTACGTAAAAGTAATAAAAAATATCAAACATTATACAAACATACACCAGCTATGCTCCATTCAATAGATAAGAGAGGAAAAATTGTTAGTGTAAGTGATTATTGGCTCGATATGATGGGCTACGAAAGAAGTGAAGTTATTGGAAGAATGCTTACTGATTTTTTTACAGAACAATCACGTATTAAAGCTCAAAAAGTTACATTACCAGAATTTTTTAGAAGCGGTTTTGTCAAAGATATTCCTTATGAATTGGTAAAGAAGAGTGGAGAGGTCATTGATGTTCTTCTATCAGCAATTTCTGAAAAAGATGAAGATGGGCATGTATTACGATCGCTCTCTATAGCCTTTGACATCACAGAGCGTAAGAAGACAAGAGAAATTTTACAAGCATCTGAAAAAAAATATCGCACTCTATTTGAATGTAATACAGATGGAATTTTAATTGCTGATATTGAATCTCAAAAGTTTAAAGAAGCAAATAGTAAAATTTGTGAAATGCTGGGTTATACAAGAGAAGAACTAATGAGTATGGGAGTTAGAGATATTCACCCTCTTGAATACCTACCTCCTATTATAAATGGATTTAGAGCACAGGCTCAATGCCAAAAAGTGCTTAATGAAAATATTCCTTGTATCCGCAAGGATGGTTCTTTGTTTTTTGCAGATATTAATGCTTCCCCTATTGATATAGAGGGACAAAATCTTCTTCTTGGAATGTTTCGTGATATTACATATCGTAAACTTGCTGAAGAAGAACTATCTAAAGCAAAAGAAGCGGCTGAAAAAGCTGCTCTTGCTAAATCAGAATTTTTAGCAAAAATGAGCCATGAAATACGTACGCCTATAAATGCCGTTATCAACATGACTCGCCTGCTCTTGAATACCTCGCTTGATGAAGAACAGCGGGAATATGCCTCAACTGCTATGATCTCTTCTGAAATTCTGCTCTCCTTAATTAACGATATTTTGGATTTCTCAAAAATAGAAGCTGGTAAATTGGCATTAGACAACACATCCTTTAATTTAAAGGATGTTATAGAGTCTGTTTTAGCTATTCTTAAATTTAAAATTGAAGAAAAGGGGCTTTGGCTTGAATATCTGATTGAACAAAATGTGCATCTTCATCTAATTGGTGATGCTATAAGAGTGGAACAGATTCTTCTAAATTTTCTTAACAATGCTGTTAAATTTACAGAACATGGCGGGATAACAATACATGTTTCTCTCAAAAGTGATGGAGATATTGATTCTGAAAATAATAACCATACTATTGTGAAATTTGAGGTTAAAGACACGGGGATAGGTATTGGGAAAGAAAATAAAGATAAGTTATTTCAGTTATTTTCCCAGGAAGAGACATCTATTTCCCGAAAATATGGCGGCACAGGACTCGGATTAGCAATCTCAAAACAGCTTGCAGAGCTCATGGGAGGAGAAGTTGGAGTAGAAAGCGAAAAAGGTATCGGAAGTGTATTTTGGTTTACAGCTAAGTTTGAGAAGAGTTTTAAAGCCGATGAATCAAACGGTAATGCTAAAAACAATATATATAACCCATCTCATCAGATAAGCAAATCAACTGACTATAATAAAAATTCTTCCCATAGTAAGAAATTCCAATTAACAAATCCACACATTCTATTAGTAGAAGATAATATTATGAACCAGAAAGTTGCATCAGCAATTTTCCAAAAATTCGGCGTGTCAGTTGATATTGCGAATGACGGAATAGAGGCTGTAGAAGCTGTTTGTAAAAAGAACTATGATCTTATTTTTATGGATATACAGATGCCCAAGTTAGATGGTATTGAAGCTGCAAAAATTATCCGCAGCTCTGCTGTGAACGTTAGCAACCCTAATGTACCTATTTTTGCAATGACAGCAACAGCCTCAAAAGAAGATCGTGATAGATGCTTTGAAGTAGGAATGAATGGCTATATATCAAAACCAATTGAGCCTGATGAACTTTTTTCTGTTATCAAAAGATATTGTACAAGTTACGGAGCTGGACAAAAAGAGTTAAAAGATAATAAGAATATAGAAGAGTTAAAAGTAGAATCTCCACCATATTGGTTGCATGATAATTTACAACAGTCATTTAAGTTGATACCCATCTTTGACCATAAAGATTTTTTGAATAGAATAGGTTGCAATAAAACAGCTATTAAAAGTTTACTACCCATTATTCCAAAGTTGTTTTATGAAAGTTTAGAAAAATTAAAATTGGCGTTTAATAATAAAGATAGAGGAGAAATAAAATTTCATGCACATACCATAAAAGGAACAAGTGCCAATTTTTCAGCACAAAGAGTTAGTGCGGTTGCATACCAAATTGAATGTGCTGTAAAAGAAGGAGACATATATATTATTAATTCGCTAATTGAGATATTAGAGCAAG
>JADFXA010000021.1 GCA_015233755.1 Desulfamplus sp.
GAGCACCAATGGCAAGGGCTGTTATAGGTGGTCTTATTACGTCAACGCTTTTAACACTTCTTGTAGTGCCTGTGATGTACACAATTCTTGATGATATATCGGGTTGGTTTTCAAGGAGTAGAAAAAATGAAATAAAACAGCATGATGCAGGGAAAGATGAAACAAAACAAAATAGTGCAAAGCGTTATATAGTATCTATAATACTAACTATTGTTTCGTTCTCAATATTATATTGTGATTATGCTGATGCGGGAAATTCAAATTTAAATGTTGGTGTAGGCAAATCAAATTTGAATACTGGCGCTTCTTTAACTCTTACTTTAGAGCAGGCGCTATCTCTTGCTGCTCTAAAAAATAAAGATATTAAAATGGCGCAAGAGTATCGCAAGAGAGTAGAAGGGATTTACATTGAAGAGCGATCCGCAGCTCTTCCCAAAATTGGCTTTACCGGTACTGCTCAGTATGGGAGAGATGAGACTCAAAGAGCCTACTCAGATACATCAGCTCTTTCGAATCACTCTTACGGAGGAGCAATTACATTAAAGCAGCCACTCTATACATGGGGACAGATCGGGGCTGCCATTCGTGCTGCCAAAATTGGTATTCTAACCTCAGATGACCAATTAAAACTCCATCGTCAAGCAGTGGCACGGGATGTAAGCACAGCATTTTACGATCTCCTTCTTGCAATAGAGTTACAACATATTGCAAAGAAGAACTTAGAGCTTAAGATGCGTCATCTTGATGAATCAAAACGAAAATACTCAGCAGGTACCGCTACAGATTATGATGTACTATCTGCTGAGGTTGCTCTCAAAAATGCCCGTCCTGAAGTAATTCAATATGAGAATTTAGAACGCGTATTAAAAGAACGCCTTGGAATCTTGATAGGAATTGCAGACGATGAAAACACAAAAGATGGAGCTGTAAAGAATATAGCAATAAGCAATCAAGTTACATGGATCAATTTTCAAATAATCGGTTCTTTGGATATAACGATAAAACCTCTGCAGGAGATCAATCAGGCAGTTCAGACTGCATGGAATAATCGGGCTGAATTGTCAGAACTTGACCATCAACTTGGTATGAGGCAAGAGTTAATTAAAGTTGTAAATGCAGCAGACAAACCAAGAGTCGATCTTCAGGCAAGCTATGGTTGGCAAGATTTATTTGTCGATGATAAAGATGAATTTGGTAATACAATCTCTACGGCAGTCGTTTTTTCCTACCCGTTTTTTGATGGTATGAATACAAGAGGTAGATTAGATCAAGCACAAAGCGAGGTGAGAAACCTCATGCTCCAAAAAGAAAAACTTAAAGATTCAATAAGGTTAGAAGTTTTTGAATCTTTAAGCAGATTGCGGGAATCTGGTGAAATTGTTAATGCTCTTGTTGGAACTGTTACCCAGGCTGAGGAGTTATCAGCAATGGCAGAAAAAGGATTTATTTACGGAGTAAAAACCCATCTTGATGTTCAAGATTCTCAACTTGCAGTTAAGCAGGCAAAGGGAAACCTTGCGAAAGCAAAACGAGATTATCTGGTTACTGAAATCACCTTAAAATGGGTGCTTGGAGAGCTTTATTAGATATTACATAAATAGATTTAAAACATTATCAAAAACAACAACGTTGTCAAAAATTATAATTAATAGTCGGGGGTTCTTTGATGCAAAACAATGTTCTTAAGAAAAGTCTTATCTCAGGTATAGTTCTTATTATAATGTCGGCAGCAATTCTGATGGCAGGTTGCGAAGATCGGCATAAATCTTCACAAAAACCTCCGTCTCCGCAAATGGGCAGCGGAACTCCTGAAGTTTCGTTCATAACAGTGAAAACCGAAACAATAACTCTTACAACAGAATTGCCAGGACGAACATCTCCTTTTCGTATCGCTGAAATTAAACCTCAAGTGAGCGGGCTTATCCTGAAACGTCTGTTCGAGGAGGGTTCAACTGTAAAAGCAGGACAAGAGCTCTACAGGATCGATCCTGCCCCATTTCAGGCAGCACTTGACAATGCTAATGCCAACCTTGTTGCAACAAAAAGAGCTGCTGATAGGGCAAAAGCTGCAATAGGAGCAAGCACAGCCGGTGTTAGCAGGCAACGAGCCACACTTGAACTTGCCCTAACAAATTTGGGTCGGCTGAAAGAAGCTTTTAAAGAGAGAGCGGTCTCCACAAACCAGGTTGATCAGGCAGTAACAGAAGCAAAAGTGGCTGAGGCATCTTTACAAGCAGCAGAAGCACAGTTAAATAGCGATAATCAAGGAGTTGCAGTGGCTGAAGCTGCTATAAAACAGGCTGAATCTGCACTTGAGACAATCAAGATCAATTTGAGCTATACTAAAATTAAAGCACCTATTTCAGGTCGTATTGGCATATCCAATGTAACGGAAGGTGCTATAGTGACAGCATATCAACCTATTCCATTAGCAACTATTCAACAAATTGATCCAATTTACGTTGATGTTCCGCAATCTACAACCGAGCTGCTTAATTTGAGATCACGCCTTACAGATGGCCGACTTAATAGTGACGGAACCAATCAAGACAAAGTGAGACTTATGCTCGGCGATGGTAAAGCATATAAGCATGAAGGAAAACTTCAATTTAGTGATGTAACGGTTGATCCTACAACAGCTTCTGTTATTCTGCGGGTTATCTTTCCAAATCCTGAAGCTCTTCTTTTGCCGGGCATGTTTGTCCAGACGCTCATAAAAGAAGGTGTAAATGAACAGGCTATACTTATTCCTCAGCAGAGTGTATCTCGTGATTTCAAAGGAAATCCTGTTGCATTGACAGTAAATGGTGAAGGAAAGGTTGTGCCAAAAGTATTAACACTTGATCGCGCAATCAAAAATCAATGGTTAGTCTCTTCAGGGCTTGTTTCTGGTGATAAGGTTATTGTTGAAGGTATGCAAAAGGTAAGACCTGGTGTAGTAGTTAAAGCTCTCCCTTTTCAGGAGGGTAAATAATGTTATCAAAATTTTTTTTAGAACGTCCTGTGTTTGCATGGGTTATTGCAATTATCCTGATGCTTGCCGGAGGGCTTGCAATTTACAATTTGCCAATATCACAATATCCACCGATTGCCCCTCCTTCTATATCAATTGAGGCATTTTATCCTGGTGCATCTGCTGAAACTGTTGAAAATACCATTACACAGATCATTGAGCAGAAAATGACAGGTCTTGATAACATGCTGTATCTATCTGCTACAAGCTCATCTTCAGGTGCAGTGCGTATTGATCTCACCTTTGCCGCTGGTACTGATCCTGATGTTGCATGGTCAAAAGTTCAAAACAAGCTCCAGCTTGCAATGGCAAGTCTGCCTGATGTTGTTCAACGTCAAGGTGTAAAAGTTAGTAAATCAACAAGAAATTACCTTATTATTGTTGGACTTATCTCTGAAGATGGCAGCATGGATGGAAATGATCTGCGTAACTATGCTCAATCAAACCTTGAGAAGATACTCTCCCGAGTACCAGGTGTTGGTGAGGTTGAAAACTTTGGAACACAATATGCCATGCGTGTTTGGCTTAATCCTGATAAGTTGACAAATTACCACCTTACTATTGAAGATGTTGTAGCTGCCTTAAGAAGTTATAATGTTGAGGTTTCAGCGGGTCAATTTGGTGGCGCACCAGCAGAAAAAGGGCAGAGATTAAATACATCTATAATAGTTCAACATCTTCTTCAGACACCTGAAGAATTTGGTGCAATACCTCTACGTACAAATCCTGACGGCTCCATTGTCCGCATAAAAGATGTAGGTAGAACAGAACTTGGAACAGAGCGCTATGATGTTGAAGTAAATTATATGGGCAAACCTTGTGCAGGAATGGCAATAAGAAATGCTGCTGGTGCAAATGCCTTAAAAACAGCGGATGCAGTCAAGGCAAAATTAGATGATATGAAACCATATTTCCCTCAAGGTATGAAGATTATTTACCCTTATGACACGACTCCATTTACTAAAGTTGCTATTGAAGAGGTTGTAAAAACTCTTTTTGAAGCTATTTTTCTTGTGTTTATTATTATGTATCTCTTTATGGGAAATCTCAGAGCAACAATAATACCTACTATCGCTGTTCCTGTAGTACTTCTTGGCACATTTGCAATTTTGGGGCTGTTTGGGTTTTCTATCAATATGTTGACAATGTTTGCCATGGTTCTTTCAATAGGTCTTTTAGTTGATGATGCTATTGTTGTTGTGGAAAATGTGGAAAGGCTTATGAGCGAAGAGGGGCTTGAGCCTCGTGAAGCAGCAGCAAAATCAATGGACGAAATAACAAGCGCGCTTATCGGTATTGGGCTTGTTCTGGCGGCAGTGTTTGCTCCAATGGCATTTTTCCCGGGTTCTACTGGAGTAATTTATCGTCAATTTTCAATAACTATTGCTGCATCAATGCTTCTTTCTGTAGTTGTTGCTCTTATTTTGACTCCTGTACTATGTGCATCATTTCTAAGACCTGTGCCAAAAGGGCATGAACCATCAGACAATGCTATCTTTTTCTTAAGACCTTTTTTTAGGCTTTTTGACAAAGTTTTTTTTCGTATAAGAGATATGTATGTTGGGCTTATTGGCCATGCAATTGCAAAAAAAATCCGTTATCTCTTTTTATTTGTAATCATTGTAGTCTCTGTAGGCTACCTTTTTAGAAGTATGCCTACAGCCTATCTTCCTAATGAGGATCAGGGAATACTTCTTGTCCAGGCAATGCTTCCGTCTGGTTCAACTTTGGAGCAGACCAACAATGTCATGAATCAGATAAGAGATCACTTTATGAAAAATGAGAAAGAGGCTGTTGCATCTTTTTTATCTGTTTGCGGTTTTAGTTTTAGTGGTCAGGGACAGAACATGGCATTGGGATTTGCAAAGCTAAGGGATTGGAAAGTACGTCAGCGTCCAGACCTAAAAGTTGGGGCAGTAGCAGGAAGGGCAATGGGTGCATTTTCTAAAATTCGTAATGCAATGGCATTTGCGTTTCCACCGCCTGCTGTTATAGAACTTGGAAATGCCACAGGATTTGATTTTCAGCTTCAAGATCGTGGAGGGATAGGGCATGCGGAACTTATGGCTGCACGCAATCAACTTCTTGGTATGGCATCAAAAGATCCAAGACTTGTAAGGGTAAGACCTAATGGTATGGAAGATGTGCCTGAATACCGTATTGACGTTGATTGGGAAAAGGCGGGCTCACTTGGAATTTCAATATCTTCAATCCATAATACTATTGCAGCAGCTTTTGGAGGTGCCTATGTTAACGACTTTATACAAGGAGGCAGAGTAAAGAGAGTTTTTGTGCAGGCAGATGCACCTTATCGTATGCTTCCTGAAGATTTACATAGGCTCTATGTACGTAATACGACAGGAAAAATGGTACCTTTTTCATCTTTTGCAAGTGGACATTGGAGCTATGGTTCACCAAAATTAGAGCGGTTTAATGCATTTCCATCTATAAATATTTGGGGTGAGCCGTCTCCCGGAAAAAGTTCTGGCGAGGCAATGCAGGCGATGGAAGATATTGCCTCAAAATTACCAAAAGGGATAGGTTTTGACTGGAATGGTCTCTCTTACCAAGAGCGTATGGCAAGCTCTCAGGCGCCTCTGCTCTATGCATTTTCGATTCTTGTAATCTTTCTATGTGTAGCAGCTTTATATGAGAGCTGGACAATACCTTTTGTAAACATGTTGATGCTGCCATTGGGTGTATTTGGAGCAATACTTGCTACGCATCTGCGCGGATTTCCAAATGATGTCTATTTTCAAATTGGTTTTCTTACAACACTTGGACTATCAACTAAAAATGCGATTCTTATTATTCAGTTCATACAAGAGAGGATGAATCAAGGCATGGGGCTTGTTGATGCAACCCTTGGAGCAGTAAAAACAAGGTTTAGACCAGTTATTATGACATCTATGGCTTTTTTCTTTGGTGTTCTTCCGCTTGCAATTGCAACCGGAGCAGGAGCTGGTGCACAAAATGCCATTGGAACCGCTGTTGCAGGCGGAATGCTCTCTGCAACTTTTATTGACCTTATCTTTATTCCACTCTTTTTTGTTATAGTGTCAAATGTATTTGGCAGCAAAAAAAGAAGCGCTTAAATATGATTTTAAATGAGGAGAAAGATTGTGAGTATAAAATATATTAAAAATTTGGAAAAGCTGCTTATTGGACTTGTGATAATCTCTTTAAGCGGCTGCTCTTTTGCACCAAAGTATATAAAACCAGAATCACCTGTGCCAGCACAATTTCCACAAGATAATAGTTATAATAACGACAAATCAGCATCAGATAAAAAAGCATCAGATGTTAAAAGTCTGAGTTGGCAGGCATTTTTCAGAGATAAAAATCTTCATGCAATTATAGAGACAGCTCTAAAAAACAACAGAGATGTGAGGATTGCTGCATTAAATGTGGAGAGAGTTCGCGCTCTTTATGGAATTCAACAAGCAGAGCTTTTTCCTGTAATAAACTCTAATGGTGAATGGACAAAACAGCGTAGTGCATCTGATCTTACAAATTTAGGGTATCCACGAACAACAGAGAAATATGGACTTAACGTTGGTATCGTTTCTTGGGAGCTCGATCTTTTTGGACGGATTCGCAGTCTTAAAGATCAAGCACTTGAAGAGTATCTTGCTACAGATGAAGCTCGGCGAGCTGCACAAATAGCCTTGATATCTGCTATTAGCAGGGCATATCTTTCACTTGCTGCTGATAGAGAAAACCTTAGTATAGCAATGTCAACTCTTCAAAATCAGCAGGCATCATACAAATTGATTGAAAAACAGCATGAGGTAGGAATTATTACCCAGCTTGACCTTCGCCGTGCCCAGATCCCAGTATATACAGCTCAAGAAGATGTTGCCAAATTCAGACAAATAGTAGCTCAAGATCAAAATGCACTTAATCTGCTTACTGGTTCTCCTTTATCTGAATCTCTTCTTCCTGTTAATCTTAGTAACATTACAGAGCCTGCGGAGATGCTTTATGATCTCTCATCAAATGCACTTTTTAACCGTCCCGATATTATAGGTGCAGAGCATAGATTAAAAGGAGCTTATGCTTACATTGGGGCTGCAAGAGCTGCATTTTTTCCGCGTATATCTCTTACAACTTCTTTTGGAACAGCAAGTAATGAACTCTCAGGACTTTTTAATTCAGGTTCAGACACATGGAATTTTGCACCAAAAATATCTATTCCGATTTTTGACGCTCGTACATGGGCAGCTTTCAGGGTGAGTAAATCTGAACGTGAGATTATGCTGACACAATATGAGAAGACCATTCAGACAGCTTTTAAAGAGGTTGCTGATGCTCTTGCGGTAAAAAATACAGTTGATGAACAGATCACAGCACATCTCTCTTTAGTAGATGCAACATCTGAGACATACAGATTGTCTGAGGAGCGCTATAAAAAAGGAATCGATAGTTATTTGAGTGTATTAGATGCTCACCGCTCTTTATATTCAGCAAAACAGGGGCTGGTGTCTTTAAGGCTTGCAAAGGCGGTTAATCAGATAAATCTTTATGCTGTGCTTGGAGGCGGAAGTTTCTGAATAAATTAAACAGAAAAATAGAGAAGGAGATCTATTAATGGGAAACAAGATACTGGTGTTGGTTGATGGTTCAGAACGAACTATACAGACAGTCAACTATGTGAAAGATTTTATGCCCACTGATGAAAATATGAAAATTGTCCTGTTTCATGTTTTTAGCGGAATACCTGAACAGTATCGTGATCTTGAGGCATATCTAAACTGCGCTAACCCCTCTGAGCAGTTGAAAAATATAGAGATTGAAGAGAAAAAAAAGATAGTAGATTGTTTAGAGGAGTCAAAAAAAATCTTGATTTCTGGAGGATTTGCTGAACAGTCAATAGAGGTTAAATTTCACTCCTTAGAAAAAGGTGTAGCCAGAGACATAATTGAAGAGGCTAAAGATGGATACACAGCGGTTGTTATGAGAAGACGTGGAATGGGGGCATTTAGAAATATCATACTTGGAAGTGTTGCTGTAAAATTGCTCCAATCTTTAACCTTTATCCCAATTATAATTGTAGGGCAGATGCCCCCAGCTAAAAAAGTTTTATTAGCAGTTGATTCTTCAGAAGATTCAATGAAGGCTGTTAATTTTGTTGCATCATTTTTGAAAAATAGCGAGTGTGAAGTTACTATTACCCATGTAATTCCAGGCTTAGGAGCAATAAATTTTGATCTTACTGAACTAAATATGCTTACTCTTCCTGATGTGAGCATCTCTGAATCATGCATTGAAGCCTTTAGATTCAACGTTGCAAAACTGTTTAAAGATGTAAAAAAGATACTTGTAACCTCGGGTTTTAAACCTGAAAAGATCACAGAAAAGATAATTTCAGGTGTACTCAGCAGAGCAGATGCAATTGTAAATGAGGCTCAGCATGGTGAATACAGCACAATAGTTGTTGGAAGAAGAGGACTTTCAAAGGTTGAGGCTTTTTTTATGGGTAGAGTCGGGCATGAGGTTGTTTATGGAGGAAAAAAATTTACTGTATGGGTTGTGTGAGGAGGGATTTATTTTACCAATATGTATCTTATAGTTTTTTATGTTCCAGAAAGCCATTTTGATGCTGTTACATCAGCAATGTTTAAAAAAGGGGCTGGTAAAATCGGCAATTATGACTCATGCGCTTGGCATACAAAAGGAGTTGGTCAATTTAGACCATTAAAAGGCAGCTCTCCATTTGCAGGCATACAAGATAAAATTGAACAGTTATCTGAATTAAAAGTTGAAATGGTGTGTGCTAACCACCTTATTAAAGAGGTTCTAATTGAGCTTATAAGAGTTCACCCATATGAAACACCCGCTTATCACGCTATTGAGATATTAACCATTGATGATTTATAACCTAATTCTATCATGGTTTTAGCACACGAATGGAATTTTTGATAACGACTAATTTATGACCCTTGGAAGTATAACCATTATATAAGAGAATTTTATAAGACCTACGATGATAAATATAGAAGATAACTCAAATATCTACGAAAAAGAGACAACTATTGGATATTCCACGATTGCAAAACATGGAACAATTAAGATAGTAAGCATAATGAATTTTTTGCAAGATGCAGCTTCAGAGCACGCCCATCTTATTGGTATATCTGGTTTCGATTTAGCAAAGGAGAATCTTGGCTGGGTCATATTTCGTTACCATATTGAAATTAAAAATCACCCAGATTGGCAAGAAGCAGTAAGAGTTAAGACTTATAGGTTTCCATGCAAGAATCTTTATGAAATAAGAGTTCTTACAATTACAAAATCTGGTCAAGAAAATCTCGACAATGGAGAAGGAAATTTTGCAACCACAGAGATAAAAAAAGAGGAGAGTGAGTTTGTAAATGCTAAAGGTTGTTGGATAATGATCAGTAAGAAAAACGGGCGGCCAGTCAGACTTAGTAGATTTGTAGGTAAAAAATTAGATTTTGTGGATACAAATAAACAGTCTGTTATTCCTTATAACAAATCTGTTCAAGAGGCTATTAGTTCTAAAAATGGTGACGTTTCAGATCAAAATGATGGGTTAGAAGCTCACTTTTCAGAGGTTCTAAAACCAGAAACAATACATTACCAATTACCTTTTAAAGTAAGAATGCATGATTTGGATTTGAATGGGCATGTTAATAACGCCATATTTGTAGAGTGGGGTGTTGAGACTGTTCCAGAAAATATTTTGTCTAAATTTTTTCCAGCCACAATTGATGTCGTCTTTAACAAAGAGTCTTTGTATGGCGATGTTATTATATCTCATACGGAGATACGCCAGAAATCAGACAATCCGTTTACATTACACTCAATAATAAGGCAGCAAGATCAGGCAGAACTTGCAAGATTAAATATATGTTGGCAAGCGTTACCAGAAAAGAGGCTTTCATTACCAATAGTTACAAAGTAATATTCTTAGTTATAACGAATTTGAGGAATAGGAACGGCTACCTCCCCAATATGATGAAATCAAGAAATTATAGTTGTCATCAACATCCTAAATTATTTGAAAGCGTTCTTTATTCAACATAACTGAATAGATTACTATCAGGTATCTCATTCAGTTTTGGATATTTCATATCTTTATCTGAGATAAGAATTTGCGTGAGAGGCCCATTATTATGAGTATCTCCGATAGAATTTAAATGCCAATCAATATTAATATCAGGATCATTGTATATGATGCCGTACTCATCTCCTTGTGTGTATATATCAGAACATTTATAAGTAACATCAGCAATCTCGCTTAAAACTGAAAATCCATGAGCAAATCCTGCTGGTATAAAAAGTTGACATCTGTTTTGATCTGATAAAATCACACCTGTCCATTGACCAAAAGTTGGAGAGCCTTTTCTAATATCGACAGCCACATCAAAAATTGTCCCTCTTACAGCATAAACAAGTTTTGCCTGAGGATTTTTAAGTTGATAGTGCAACCCTCTTATAACTCCTCGTTTAGAACGAGAGTGGTTATCTTGAACAAAATGTACGTCAACCCCTCCTTTTTTATAGCGATTTTTTTGCCATGTCTCTAAGAAAAAACCTCTGCTATCCTCAAAAACATCAGGCTCAATAACCAATACCCCATCAAGCATTGAAAGATCGCTTAAATCTGTTATTGCACTTGCTTCAGAAGAGTTCTGAAAAGAGCTGTTTGCTGATAATTTGTTAGTTATTACAACTGGATTAAAACTTGTAACCATTTATAAATTCTCCAAATTTTTAAGAGTCCTTAAATTTTTCTAAATTGTTAGAACTCTCCAAAATCATTTTTATCACGGATAAGCCTCATCAAGTATTGCCCATAGTCATTTTTTAACATATCGGCTGCAAGAGATTTAAGCTGAGAGTCTGTTATATAACCAAGAGTGTAGGCTATCTCTTCAATACAAGCAATTTTAAGCCCTTGCCTATTTTGAACAGCTTGAACATAGGAAGATGCCTGTTGAAGTGCCTCATGTGTGCCTGTATCAAGCCAGGCAAAACCCCGACCAAGTAATTCTACTTTAAGCTCACCATTCTTAAGATAGGCATTATTTACATCTGTTATTTCAAGCTCGCCCCTTGCAGATGGAGTTAAACTCTCTGCTATCTTAACCACATTATTATCGTAAATATAGAGACCTGGGACAGCATAGAGTGATTTTGGCTTTTCAGGTTTCTCCTCAATTCCTAAAACTTTTCCAGAAGAGTCAAATTCAACAACACCATATCTTTCAGGGTCTTTTACAGGATAGCCAAATATAAGCCCGCCTCTTTTCATTGATACTGCACTTTTAAGAACATCTTGAAGCTTGCTGCCATAAAAAATATTATCCCCAAGTATAAGGGTAACGCTATCTTTACCAATAAACTCTTTTGCAAGTATAAAAGCCTGTGCAATACCCTCTGGGTTTGGTTGCTCCATATATGAGAATTTAAGCCCTAATGTTGAGCCATCTTGAAAAAGCTCTTTAAATCTTGGCAAATCAACAGGTGTTGAGATAATCATTATCTCTTTGATACCTGCAAGCATAAGCACAGATAGAGGATAGTAGATCATTGGCTTATCATAAACAGGAACAAGCTGCTTACTCACAGCTTTGGTAATGGGATAAAGCCTTGTGCCTGAACCTCCTGCTAAAATTATTCCTTTCATAAAACATAACTCCAAGTCATAATGGCTCTTTTACAAAATTAGGATTGCTATAAACTAAATAGTGTAATGGCTCTTAATCCAATTTAGATAATCACCAGATTTTACCCTCTCAACCCATTTCATATTATTTAGATACCATTTTACAGTTTTTTCAAGGCCTGTTTCAAATGATTCTTCAGGTCTCCACCCAAGCTCTTGCTTAACTCTTGTACAATCAATGGCATATCTGAAATCATGTCCAGGTCGATCTTTTACAAATCTCATAAGCTCTTTTGAAGAAGCTGATAAACTCTTTCTAACATTTGGATTGATAACCTTATCAATTATAGAACAGATTTTTTCGACAACTTCTCTATTTTCAAGCTCACATCCACCACCAATGTTATAGGTGCGTCCTTTTATCCCTTTTTGCATTATAAGCCATATTGCAGAGCAGTGATCTTTTACATAGAGCCAATCTCTTATGTTTTTACCATCTCCATAAATGGGAAGCTCTTTGCCTTCAATTGCATTGAGAATCATAAGAGGAATAAGTTTTTCAGGAAATTGAAAAGGTCCGTAGTTATTTGAACAGTTTGAGATTGTAACAGGCAATCCATAAGTTTCATGCCATGCCCGAACTAAATGATCTGAAGCTGCTTTTGATGCTGAATAGGGGCTGTTTGGGGAATATGGAGTCTCTTCAGTAAACAAGCCTGTTTTACCTAAAGTTCCATAAACTTCGTCTGTGCTTATATGATGAAAGAGAAAAAAATTTTTACCTGAACCTTTAATTAAAGAGAAATCATATTTTTTTTTTGCACACTCAAGCAGATTAAAAGTTCCCCTTATATTTGTTTCAATAAAAATTTCAGGAGAGGCAATTGATCTGTCAACATGAGATTCAGCTGCAAAATGACAAACAGAATCAATATCATATTGATCAAAAATTCGTTCAATCTCTTTTATATTGCAAATATCTGCCTTTTCAAAAATATATCTGCTATTTCCAAACTCTTTTTCAATATCTTCAAGACTTTCAGGGTTTCCAGCATAGGTCAATTTATCAACATTAATAATTCTACCTGTAAAAAAGGAGTCATCTCCTAGAAAAGATGACTCCTTTAACAGATACCTAATAAAATTTGACCCTATGAAACCGCATCCACCAGTTACCAAAAGGTTTTGCATTTATTTATATCCAAAATTATAAACTAATTCACACCAAACGATCTCTCAAATAATGCTCTCATAGCCTCTTTTGCATTATCAGAAAGATTACGAGTACCTGTGCCGGCAAAGGTCTTGTGGCTGATTATAGGTGTTACTTCAAGCCAATTGTTGTTGACCCAAGAAAACCACTGTTTTCTGTCTTGTTCATATACAAAAACTGGTCTGTTAAAAAGCCTTGCAAGTTCAACACCCCAACCAGTTCCACCTTTTACGGTGTTATCAGGAAGTATCCAACCAATAACAAAAACCTGATACCCACTATTTACCATGTGAAAAATTGACTGAATAACCTTGCGGATTGTATCAACTTTTGAAAAGTTACGTCCCATACGAGCAGATACGATATCCATACTTACATCACCTTTTTGAAGCTCTTCTGATGATAGAATCTTGAGGCCCACATTACGCTCTATAACATGACCTTCAAATGTGAAGTTTACCTCATTTATTCCAAATTGCTGTGCAAGTTTTCCAAACTCTGCCTCTGCGCCTTTATGCCCGCCACTGAACAACGTTACATCTTCTTTATTCAACATCTTGTTATCCTCATTTTATGTTAGATTTATTATACTTATTTATCTCAATTATGAGTCTCTCTAAATGAGATGATTAGAAAAAACTTTAACCTACATTTTTAAAAAATTATCTGCCATTTTTAGTGCATCCATATAAATTGATGGCAGACGGTCATTTAAATCTTTATTTTCACTTTCAGGCAGATCCCATGTATTTATTTCCCATGCCCCTTTTTCAAAGCATGTACAAAGAGAGAGTAATTCATTAAAAGTTTTGTTATTGCCCAACAATCCATCACTTACTTTTTTGGAAAAAGATATTTCGCTTAAAATAGTCTTCATATCTTTATCAAGCATAGCGTCAATAGTTGAAAAAAGCCCCATAGTAAAAAGCTCTTCACCAGAAAAAGGAGTTTTTACATGTTTACCAACCAATTCACACATTCTTGCCCTGACAATTGAAAGCCTCATAAGTTCATCTGGTTTGCTATCGTTAAGTCCAGCGGCTGCCAGCACCCTTACAAACTGTTTTATTGTATCTTCTCCAAGGAATGAGACAGCATCTTTGATAGTACTTATTTCATTGCTTCTTCTGAAATATGGTGAATTGATAAACTTCATAAGCTTATATGAGATTGATATATCATTTTTTATCATCTGAGAAAGTTTATTAAAATTCATGCTGCTTTTTCCAATCTCAGAGATAAGGTTTAGAAGCGTCATCTTACTTGAAGGTATGTCTGTTTTTGCTATAACCTCTGGCTTTGAGAAGAAATATCCCTGAAATAGTGTAAAACCCATCTCTTTTGCTTGCTGAAACTCCTCATGTGTCTCAACTTTTTCTGCTAAAAGGGTGATATTGAATTTTGCCTTAAGTGCCTTCACAAGAGCAGTG
This sequence comes from Desulfamplus sp., assembly GCA_015233755.1. GTDB lineage: Bacteria > Desulfobacterota > Desulfobacteria > Desulfobacterales > Desulfobacteraceae > Desulfamplus. The sequence goes on from JADFXA010000021.1 coordinate 14,292, forward strand.
ATAGTATCCAAAGGTGTTGCCATAAGATCAAACTTTATGATGTTTGAAAGTTTGATTAGATTTGTATATTTTTTATCAAAAATGAAATCATCAAGGGCAACTTTATATCCTTTTTGCCTAAACTCTTTAATGGCATCTTCTACATTTTTATCAGGTTCAACATCTTCGAGAATTTCAATAACAATACTCTCTTTTGGGAACAAAAGAGGAGTTCTGTTTACAATAAGCTCTTTGGTGAAATTTATAAACCCCGGATGATTGCCTGTAATTTCGTTTATTCCCATTGAAAAAAAAGTGTTTGCCAGCAATCGTGAGGTCCCGGTATTTCCGTCAATCCCAGGGAATGAATTTTTAAGACTATCCCTGAAAAGAAGCTCATAGGCATAAGTTTTTTTATTTTGATTTAAAATAGGCTGCCGCCCCACAAAAATATCCATAGAAATCACCTCTTACTCACAATTAATTACCAGCATTTTATAAATAGATGTATATTAAAACTATTTTACATAAAATAGGCAAAAACTCAACCATTAAAAGGAGATTTAAAACGGTGGATAATAACCAAATCAATAAGCATAAAACAAAATACCTTAAAGATTATACCCCCCCATCATATTGGATTGACAAGATTGATCTCCAATTTGATTTGGACGAGCAAGAGACCATTGTAACATCAGCTATGAAAATTAGAAGAAATAGAGATGTTGCAGATAAAAATACTCCTCTGATATTTGACTGCAAACATATTGATATTATTTCAGTTGTTGCTAATGACATAGTGCTATGTACAAGAGATTACGAAATTGGAAAGAATTTTAGTAGTGGAAATGATTTTTTTAGACTGCCAAGAGTTCCCGAAGAGTTTACGCTTGAGGTAAAAAATCGGTTAAAACCGCATAAGAACACAGCATTAGAGGGGCTTTATAAATCCGGTGGACAAGGAGAATATAAAACAGGTGGAACATTTTGCACACAGTGCGAAGCTGAAGGGTTTAGGCGTATCACCTGCTTTCCAGATCGCCCTGATGTTATGACTCATTTTTCATGCACAATTACTGCTGATAAGGAAAAATATCCGATTCTGCTTTCAAATGGAAATCTTATAGAAAAAGGAGATATACCTTCAAAGCTTGGTCATTCTAAAAAACATTTTGCAAAATGGGACGATCCATTTAAAAAACCTTGTTATCTGTTCGCCCTTGTTGCAGGCGATCTCGCCCTTATTGAAGACCATTTTATAACATGCTCAGGACGCAAAATTACACTTCATATATATGTTGAGCACGAAAATAAAGATAAGTGCAACCATGCAATGCAATCACTTAAAAAAGCTATGAAATGGGACGAAGAGCGTTTTGGCAGAGAGTATGATCTTGATCTTTACCAGATTGTTGCTGTCAATGATTTTAATATGGGTGCAATGGAGAACAAAGGGCTTAATGTTTTTAACTCTAAGTTTGTACTTGCAGATACCAAAACAGCAACTGATGTAGACTTTACAAATATCGAACGTGTCATTGCCCATGAATATTTTCATAACTGGACAGGCAACAGAATCACTTTAAAAAATTGGTTTCAGTTAAGCCTTAAAGAGGGTTTGACTGTATTTAGGGATCAGGAGTTCTCATCTGATTTAAATTCAAGAGCAGTTCAAAGGATTTCCGATGTAAAGAAACTTAGAACTTTGCAGTTTCCTGAAGATTCAGGTCCAATGGCACACCCTGTAAGACCAGAGTCATATATTGAGATGAATAATTTTTATACAATGACCGTCTATGAAAAAGGCTCTGAAGTTATCAGGATGATATATGAAATACTTGGAAAAGAGCTTTTTAGAAAAGGAATGGATTTATACTTTGAAAGATTTGATGGGCAGGCAGTAACAACAGAAGATTTTGTTCAAACAATGGAAGATGCCTCAAAGATTGATCTCTCACAATTTAGATTATGGTATTCTCAATCTGGAACTCCAACTGTTACTGTAAAGCGAATCTATGATGAGACATCTAAAACTCTATCAATAGATTTAAGTCAAGAGATAAAACCAGATAGAAATCAATCTATAAAACTGCCGATGCACATTCCGATAAAATTTGCTCTTATATCTCCTAATGGCAATGAAATAAAAGAAAATTCGAACCTTCTTGAGTTAAAAGATGGCTCTGAACTTCTTAATTTAAAAAATAGTTCTGAAACGTTTAGATTTAAAAATGTAGAACAAAGCACCCTACCCTCTTTGTTTAGAGGATTTTCCGCACCAGTAAAGATTGAAACTGATTTCACACCTCAAGAGCTTGCTTTTTTAATGGCAAATGACACTGATGAGTTCAATAGTTGGGACGCTTCTCAACA
>JADFXA010000220.1 GCA_015233755.1 Desulfamplus sp.
AAAAGCACACCTGCAAGCACAAGAAAGTTAAGAACTTTATAGGTATCTGTTACCACCCAACCTTTTGGGGCAGCAGCTTCATGCCCCCCTCCAGAAGAGGCTAAAGCGATACCTGCAAATACAAAAAATATGGCTGAAGCAACAGGAATAGTTGTTGTGAAAAGGCTTTTTCTTTTTCCTTCATTTTTCATTAACACACCCTCCCAAGTATTTTTTCGCCAATTGCTTTGGCAAAAATATCAACCTCTTTTTCCAGTGCAAGTCGAGCTTTTTCAGTCTCGTCAGCTACCTGACTACGAATTGCCGCAAGGTTTGCCTGAGCCTTTTTGTTAATTCTGTCAAGTATCTCTTTTTCTTCCTGTGATGCCTTTTCCACAAAAGTCTCTTTATGTTTGAGTCCTTCTGCTCTGGCTTTCTTAAGACCTTCTTTATAAGCATTATCCTTGTCTACAGCTTTTGATGAAAGGTTTTGAACACCTTTCTCAAGACTGTCAATCTTCTCCTTACGTTCAAGGAGAATTTTACGGATAGGCTTAAATAGAACCAGATTTAGGGCATAAAGGAGAAAAAGGAAATTGATGATCTGAATGAACAGAGACCCATCAACACTAACCATAGATTTTCCCTCCGCCAGTTAATAATTAATATTATGCAACACACTATTCACTATGCCATATCTAATGTTTAATAAATATGGCTTAAATACAATTTATATAACAAGCTGTAATTAAAGAAAAAAATTTTCTTTAATTATTTTTCAGTTAAATTATTTTTGACTATTAAAAACAGACAAAAATTCAAAAAAGTTGAGTATCACCAAGAGGCTTTTTTGTCAACATGCAAATCATCTTGATAACTAATTCTAATTTTTAATATTGTGAGTATAGAATTATCACCTTAAAATTTGAGTAATATTATCAAACCACAACAAATCTACGCATACTGATATTTAATAAGACACCTATTCCAATCATATTAGTTACAACGGAAGATCCACCATAACTTATTAAAGGAAGAGGGACTCCGACAACAGGCATAAGACCCATAACCATACCAATATTAATAAAAATCTGCCAAAAAATCATAATTGTTATACCAAACGCAAGAATAGAACCAAACATATCCCTGCAGCAGTACGAAATATTTAACCCCCACAAAAGCAACATAAAATATAAAAATAGAAGCACACAACATCCAATGAGTCCCCACTCCTCTGCTAAAACAGAGAGTATAAAATCTGTATGGTGTTCAGGTAAAAATGCAAGAGCATTTTGAGTGCCTTTCAAGAATCCTTTACCATATAACATACCAGAACCAATTGCGATCTTTGATTGAATAATATGATAGCCCGCACCCAGTGGATCTCTGTTTGGGTCAAGAAATGTGAGTACTCTACCTTTTTGATACTCCTTTAAAACGAACATCCATGCAAGGGGAACGGCAGAGATAGCTACAATCAAACATGAGAAAAATACGTTCTTTTTAACTTTAACAAAAAGAGTCATTGAAGTCGCAATAAAAAGAAGCAGCAAAGCTGTCCCAAGGTCAGGCTGAAGTATTATCAATAAAAAAGGGAAAAAAAGAAGCAAAACTGGCTTTATAAGATATTTAAAAGCAAGCCCTGATTCAGATATAACACCTGAATATGAAGATGCCAATACAAAAATTAATGAAAGTTTCATAAGCTCTGATGGCTGCATAGTTATTGGACCTAAAGCAAGCCAACGTCTTGAACCTCCAACGTATTTACCAAATAGCAATACCGCAACTAAAAGGCCAATACAAATTATATATGCGGCAAAACTTCCTCTATCGAATAATTTATAAGGAATGGACAGTGAAAATAACACAATAGTAAAGCTACCACCAATCCATATCATTTGCTTTTGAAAAAGCAAATGCATAGCTCCTCCGGGCTCTCCAGCATTAACAGCACTATAAAGCACACACAGACCTACCATACCAATTAAACAGGTAATTAGTATTAGTCCCCAATCAAAATTTTCAATAAGTCGTCTATCAAACACAACAAATACTCACAAAGAAGTTATTTAAATATTTTTTAACATATTAAGGATTAAGTATAAATAGCTACACTTAAAACGGGGAATAATTTTAGTTTTTCTATATTTAAAACTAAATCTATAAACAAGAGCTATATATTAAAATTCTTGCAAAATTTGGATTATCCCATTGATTTTACTGGATAGCAAATAGTATTCAAAATGAGTCCAATATATTATTCCTACAATATTACATTGTCCCAACTTTAACACTTGGAAGAATCCCCTTAATTTGCAACCATGTTCTCAATACATCGCTTGCAACAGGTGCAGCAGCTGTTGAACCATGTTCTCCATGCTCAATTATTACTGAAACTGCAATAACAGGATTTTGTGCGGGTGCATAACATACAAACCAGGCATGATCTCTTAAATGACGAGCAAATTTGCGATTACTATCTCTGTCACTTTTTTTAAGACTAAATACCTGAGCAGTTCCTGTTTTTCCTGCAATATCAATACCTTCTATACGAATTCGTTTTGCTGTGCCATCTTCACTTTCAACGACATTTAAAAGTCCCTCTTTAACAAGTTTAAGAGTCTCCTTACCGGCTGGAAGAGTTCCCAATATTTCATTTTTTATCTCTAAGCGACTCTCTAATGAACCATTATAATCTTGTGTGAACTTTAATATTTTGGGGCGATAAATAGTTCCATTATTACCTATTGCTGCAATAAACATAGCCATTTGCAGAGGAGTTACTAAGTTGAATCCTTGACCGATAGCAATCGATAAAGTTTCTCCCCCTTGCCATGAATTACCAAATCGACGCTTTTTCCATGCTGCTGTGGGAATAAGACCAGAACGCTCATTAACAAGCTCAATATGAGTCAACTTACCAAGACCGCATCCATTTGCATATTTAGCTAAGGTGTCAACTCCAAGAGCCTCTCCAGAACGGTAGAAATATACATCACAAGACTTTTCAAGAGCCGATACAATATCTACTCTCCCATGTCCCCATTTCTTCCAACAACGATATGTTCGGTTACCATATTTATAATAACCGGGACAAAAATAATTAGTATTTATACCTACGGCACCTTCTTCAAGTGCAGCGATTGCGGTAACAATCTTATATGTAGATGCTGGAGGATATTCACCTTGAATAGCCTTATTTGACATTGGTTTATTAGGATCTGATATAAGAGCTTTCCATTTCTCACTTGAAATACCACCAATAAAATCATTTAAATCAAATGAAGGTGAGCTAACCATAGCCAAAACATCGCCATTAGAGGGGTCAATAGCAACAACTGCTCCTGTTTGACCTTCCATTATGCTCTCTGTCTTTTGCTGAAGAGTTGCATCAATAGTCAAAAATATATTCTTCCCAGGAATTGGCTCAACAGTATTTATTACACGTACTAAACGTCCACTTGCATCTACCTCAATCTGTTTGCCCCCTATTTTACCATGCAGCATATATTCAAAAGCTCTTTCAGCACCATATCTACCAATCGAATCTCCAGCTCTCACATCGCTGTAAATGTTATTTTCAATCTCTTGAGGATTGACTTCACCAAGATAACCAATAAGGTGGGCAGCACTCTTTTTATATATATAGTTACGCATAGGCTCAATTTCTACCCTAACACCGGGTAGATCAAAGCCATGTGACTCAACTACAGCAAGTTGATCTCTTGTAATATTTTTTTTTAGAACAATTGGTTTGTAAATAGAGACTTTTTTACCAGCATCAACCCGTTCCATTAATTCTTCTAAAGTGATTCCAGTAAATTCAGCTAATTTTGCAATGGTCTCATCAACAGGTTCTGCATCTTGCAGTACAATTTTTAAATCAAATGATGGGATATTATCAACTAATAGAGTGCCATTTCTATCATAAATCATACCTCGTGGTGCAGGCACACTTTGAAGCCTAATACAATTATTTTCTGAAAGTCTTCGATATTCATCACCCTCAACGATTTGAAGATAGACAAATCGCAAGAGCAAAACAGAAAAAGCAGCTAAAATTATAATGGCTGCATTCATAAGTCTTTTTTTTATCCATTCTCTGTCTGGATTCTTCATACACTACCTTGTGAATCTAACTTATCACATAAACTATGCACTCCATGAATCAGAATAATAGATATAGGTATCACAAAAAAAGCCCAAAGACTCTGTTTTCCAGCAAAAATGATATCTTCTATTGAAATAGCCTCACGACCATATCTAAC
>JADFXA010000221.1 GCA_015233755.1 Desulfamplus sp.
TTTCTCCCCGTGTCTCAGCAGCTCTTACGTAGTCTCTTGTTCTTATATCAAGGGTAAGACTTCTTACCAATCGTGCAACTCCTGGGGTTCCAACAATGGCGATAGCAATAACAACATTAATAGCAGATGCGCCAAGTGCTGCCACAATAATAAGGTAGAGCAAAATTACAGGAATTGACATCATAGCATCAAGAAGACGCATAATTATCTCATCTGCCCATCCTCCTTTGTATCCGCTTATAAGTCCAAGCGATGCTCCACAAAAGAGAGCTGCAATTACTCCCCAGATAGCTGTGCCGCCAGGAATCCACAATTTTTCGCTTATAGGCATAACTATAAGGACAATTCTTGCACCATAAGCAAGGCGGGACCAGATGTCGCGACCCAATTCATCAGTTCCTAAAGGGTGGGCAATTGATGGTCCTTTGTTTGGTGCTTTCCAATCTTGCTCCATTGGATTGTATGAGGTTATATAAGGTGCAAGCAGTGCTACAAACACCCAGAATAGAACAAGAATAAGCCCAATCGTGGCTGCTTTTGATGAGAAAAGTATTTTTAAAGTATCACGAAATTTGCCTTTGCCTTTTTTTTGAGCATCAATATTTTGATCTAAGTTTTTGTTCTCTTGAGATGTGCTTTGAGTTTTGTCCATAAACCTTTTATCCTTGAAGATTATTTTACGAATAGCGTATTCTTGGGTTTAAGAATGTGTAAAGAACATCAGCAAACAACTGTGTGCCAACTGCAAGAAGCACCATAATCATTGTTCCAGCTTCAATAGCATTAACGTCTTTGTAAAGCGCTGAATCAAGAAGGTATTGCCCAAGCCCAGGATAGCCAAATACAACCTCAACAATAACAATACCACCCATAAGCCAGTTGACATGGAGCATAATTACAGTAATTGGAGCAATTAAAGCATTTTTCGCAGCATGACGAAAAATCACCTTCCAAAAAGGGAGTCCTTTTAAGAATGCGGTTCTAATATAAGCAGATCGCATAACTTCAGCCATACTTGCACGTGTAATTCTAAGAACATAACCAAGTTCAATAAGGGTGAGAGTAAGCACAGGAAGGATAAGCATGTCAGGACGCTGCCAAGGTGCTTTTTCTCCAAATACAGAAGCACCTGGAACAAGCTCAAGCCAGTGGGCCATAATAAGAATTAGAAAAATACCAGTGGCGAATTCAGGTATAACAGAGAAAATCATACCTGCAATAGAGAGAAATCTATCTTGAAACGAACCTTCATTGATTCCAGCAACCATTCCAAGCAAAAGGGCTATAGGCATAACAACAACAAATGCAATCCCAGCAAGTACAACAGAGTTTCTAAGGCGGATAAAAAGACTCTTTTCAACGGGTCTGCCTGTTCTTAGAGATACTCCAAAATCACCACGTAAGAATCCCTTTTTAAGAGGGATATAACTTTGAGGACCACCTGTGCTTTTAATCCAGCCTGTTCCAACAACAAAGTTCCACACCTCACTTGACGCACCTTTTACCCAGAGAACAGCATGGTTATTTCTGTCAATCCCCCAAAAAATAGAGCTGCCATCTTTAGCTTTTATCCATCTTTCGTTATCTTTACGTTTTTCAATGGCAATCTCTGAGTTATTTGAAGAGATTGTTTTGGCAGTAGTATTAGGCTTTCTAATATAGACAATTAAATCTTGACCTTCAAGATTCCAACGCATTAGTGAGCCGTTTTCACCTTTTGCCCACCACTCTTGAAATCCAGATGCGGTTTCAATCCGTTCAAGCTCAAAGCCACATTTTCTCTCTGCTACACGATCACTTCCTACAAGCCAAAACCAGTATCTTTGGAACAGTGGTTTATCTAATCCTTGTTGTGCTAAAAAAGATGCCTCTTGCTCAGGGGTAATAAAAGCTCCAAGAACATTTTTAGCAATATTTCCGGGTGAAGATTCAACAATCAGAAAGACAGCAATTGATACAAGGAACATTGTGAGAACAAGGAGAAAAAAACGTCTTATTATAAATTTTGCCATAACTCTTTACACCCTTCCAAATATGCCTTTCCCTGATAAAACAGGGCTGTCAAGTGCTATTTAAAGATTTGACAACTCTTTAAAAGTTGTCAAATCTTTGCTCAAAATTGCTTATTAGTTAGGATTGAAGTTGGAATAGAACGCTGACTATTGGCTCTGTTATCAGGCATTGACCCAGAAATCTTCAAGTTTGAGATATAAACTTGGGTGAGATATAATACCTTGAACACGCTTTGATGCTATTGTCCAGACATTTATCCAGAATGCAATTGCAGCAGAGCCTCTCTCTTGCTGGATTTTCTCAAGCTGACAGAATATTTTGCGTCTCTCTTCAACATTGAGTGTTCCATTAGCTTTGGTAAGAAGTTCTGAGAACTCTTTATCTACCCATTTTGATTCATTCCATGGTGCTGGGGCACCTTTTGCGTCAGAAGTGTAGCCAAGATTTAGAACCATTGTTCCAAGCGGACGATGTGCCCATGTTGTGATACCAAGATCAACCTCTGTCCATTTTTCCCAATATTGGGAATTAGGCATTGTCTGAATATTTATTCTAAAGCCAGCGGGCAAAGCATCTTCTTTCAAAATTTCGGCATACCTTACAATCTCTTTCCAGCCACTTCCAACTGCAATATTAACATCTACACCATTTGGATAGCCAGCTTCAGCAAGAAGTTTTTTCGCCTTTTCAGGATCATATTTAGGCGTCTCAATTGGGCAATACTCAGGATGTTTTGGGCTGACATGGACATCTTGCCCTATCATTCCTTCACCAAAATAGGCAAGTGCAAGTATTTTTTCACGATTCTGACAAAGCTTTAGTGCTTGGCGGACACGGTTGTCAGACCATGGCTTCATGTCAGCTCTCATTCTAAGTGCTCTTGTCTGATTAGTTGCAACAGGATATATTTGAACTTTTGGATTACCCTTTAAAGCCTGATAAACCTCTGGACCGCTCATATCTCCTTGATCAATCATATCAATTTCGCCACTTTGCATTGCAGCTATCATTGGGGCTGTCTCTGTTCCCATATCGACAAACTCAACTGTATCAAGATAAGGCAGGGATTTACCATCAACTCCCTTTATTCTGTAGTCATTTCGTCTTACAAGAACGCAACGTTCGCCTTCAACAAACTCTTTTAAAATATATGGACCCGTACCATGTGGAGCTTTAATAAAGTCGCCTTCAAAAGTTTTATGGTTCAATACAAGTGCAGGATAATGGAAAAGATGTTCAGGCACTCCAATCTCAGCTGTTTTAAGATGAAGGACAACCTTGCTATCAGAGACTTTTTCAATACCATTAACATCAAGATAGCCTTCAATCATTCCAAGCATTGAGGAACCAACATTTTTATCAAGCCACTGTTTAAAAGTAAAAATTACATCATCAGCCGTAAAATCATCGCCGTTATTAAATTTTATCCCTTTTCTAACATTGAGAGTCCAAGTTTTGAGATCTGCACTTGGTTCCCAACTTTCAAGAAGATATGGGTGGGTGATATTATTTGCGTCTGTATAGCTCATATATTCTGCTACCTGACGAAGCTGATTGCTTGGGCAAATCCATGAAAATTGTGCTGGATGGGTAACTTTATGAACTGGGGCTGCAATTCTTATTTTTCCTCCACGTTTTACACTACCTCCTGCTGATGCACTACCTGGGAATGTAAGGCCTGCCATCTGTCCAGCGGCTGTAGCTGAAAGCCCTAAAAGTGTTGCAAAACGGATAAATTCACGTCTGCTCATTTTTCCTTTATCGTAGTCACTTTTGAGTTCTTTGACAGCCGGATGAATTTTCAAGGTCATGTGGGTTTCCTCCATTTGTATTTTTAGGTGTTGTTATGTTAGATGCTAACTTTATAGCTCCAAAAATATGTTTAGAAAAATTTTATATAAAAAATAAAAAACAGCGGGCAAACAGCTTATTTAAGGTATGAAAAAAGACATTTTTATCAATACATTCATTATTACTAATATATCTTACGATTTTCTATAGCATAATGAATTACAATTTTCAAATACTTATTTATGAGATAAAATAGCAGATAATCAACATTAATATCTTGATTGATCCAATTTGATATATTAGCTCAATGGTATAATTCCTTAAAACAGCTAATATTTTTCCTAAACCACAAAAAACATTTAAACAAGCAAACTTCATGTCTGTTATTTAATATGGATCACAAGGGCAGCTTAAAATCACTG
>JADFXA010000222.1 GCA_015233755.1 Desulfamplus sp.
GCAGTATGTTGGTCTCTTAGAAATTGAGGTGTGGTCAGGAGATTCTGGTGAATCTGTTGATGGGATTAGCCCTCCAAGCGGCATTTCAACGGTTGACGCAAATGATAATCCTAATACTGCTCCTGTTTATATGGGAAATATCGTCAAAAGCGGCGGAGCTGCATCTCTAAGCGGAAATATGGAATTATCAGTAAATTTTCCAGCTTACAATAAGCCGGTTGATATTTGGATATTGATAGCCCTTCCTGATGGCCGCTTTTATACTGCCAATGAAGCAGGAAGCTGTTCGTTATATTCATCAGGTTCTCTTGATGCCGTTGCATCTGGAGTCTCTGGAATAAAAACGGAAAAGCAAATCTTAACACCATTTGCAATAGGAGCAGCAAACACAGCATTTGAACCATGGCCTGTTGACGGAACATGGGCTGCATATTGGCTTGTTGCACCTTACAGTAATGGAGATATTTTTCAGGCAATTGATAATGGAGATTATCAGCTTGGATTTTACTCTTTTATGGTTAAGAATAGCAATACGCCTAATAATCCAGATGATAATAATGGCAATAATCAAATTGTCGCCACAGCCGATCCTGAAACTGGCTCAAAGATAGCTCTTGATAAAGGTGTCTCTGTTGAGTTTCCTAAAGATTTTGCAAGTGGTAAAATAGAGGTAACTTTGAGTAAAACGTCCACTCCATCTTCTGAAAGTGATAATAGCAAAATCACAATATCAGATGGATACAATATCAAATTAAGCAATCTTGATATTATAGATGGGAATATTTACATAACAATTCCGATAGATGAAACTTTAATACCAGATGGTATTGATGCTTCACAATATAACCTTTATCTTGCACCTGAATTGTATAATAAAGACACAGGAGCTTCTCTTCCAGTTGGTATAATGATTTCATATAATTCAGAATCCAAATCCGTTACCTTTGATGTTTCTTTAAAAACTTTACTGTCAGACTCATATAAAAATAGCTATAAAAGGAATAACAATACATTTGCTGCGTTATCTGATTATGATCCTCGTGATATATCAATTGGTGGTCTTTCTACTCGTATTAGATGGCGTATGTTAAATACTACAGTCTGCACCAATGATTTACCTTATTATCTTTGTTTTTATACTCCAGAGGACAATAATATTAACAGTATTCCTGCTAATAGTGTCTGGAAACGTAATAGTGATAACATTACCGATCCTTATAACTACTCAATAGATATGTTAACTGCCATGATGACCGCGGGATCAGGTCTTGTTGATCTTGTTGCTCCAGATGGTAGTCGACCGTTTGGTGATCTTGCTGCAACAGATATCAAAGCCTATATCTTAAACATTGGATCAACAGGAGGTCTGACTCCAATGGGTGGTCCAATTCTTGTCTCAAATTCTATTTCTGAAATAGAGGACTGGCTTGCAATGCGTCAGACTGTTGCACATGAAATGGTTCATTTTTTTCAAGGACCTTTTTATGAAGCATACTCAAATAGTAATCGTTGGTTTATTGAGGCTACCGCCCAATATTTCACTGCAAAAGTTGCGTGTAAAGATGACTCTGAAAAGAAAGAGAATTATGCTGGAAAAAGTAATGCTTACCTATCTGAATATTTAAGTGTTCCTATAACAACAGCAGCTGAAGGTAGTTATTACGCATTAGGTCATTTTTTGGAATGGCTCGATACAAAATATTCAGGAACAGGGTCATTAGTTGTAGATATTTTGAGTCGTAGAATAAAAGGCAGCGATGATTTACTGAACCTTATTAACAGATTTGCCTCTGCTGATTCAACTTTTGGAGATAAACTTGGGAAATATATTGAAGAAATCATTAAAACTCCTGAAATGACTGATGGATTGGGAAAAGATATTAAGGCAAGCATGTATTCAAATAGTCTCAAATTTCTTTCAACCACAACTGGAGTAGGCTCAAATGAGGAGAGTGTATATGGTACAAGGTTTACTGATACGCGAACATACAGAAGAATAACTAAGCCATTAGGCAGACTTTCCGCGATTTATAATAGTTTTGACGTAAAACTACCAAGCGGAAGAGACTCTCTTTTGGTTGTAAATAGCATCTTCAACTCAAAAGGAACTTTTAGATCACTTGTCTATTCCCACTCAGGAGATTACTCTAAAAATAGTGCTTATTTAAACAAAACACCTGTAGATGACAGTGCCACATTACCGTACAACAAACCGATTACTATACCATACTTTGGTTCTGAGAAAGCTGAAGGGATTAAATATGTTGAACACATGGTTCTTAATAAAGATGCTTCTGAGGATTCACGTCCACCCGTAAGCATTGCTTATTACCTGCTTGTTAAACCCAAAATAACACAATTGGGTCAAGGAGAAACAGGTGGTATAATTATTGTGTGGACAACAGAAGGTTATGGTACAAAAGAGGGGGTTCCAGCTTCATTGATAAGTGGTTATGATGTTTATGATAAAAATGGTGTTAAACTAAATAAGGATAAAATAACTCTTCCAAAGACCCCTGGTTCGGATCTCGCATTGGAAGTTGAATCTATTGAATTCAATGAAGATGATCCATCTAGCATGAGCACAACTGATTATACAGTAGTTATCGAAGATATTTATGGTAATAAATGGCCTGAGGTTAAAGAGACTACCACGTGTTCTCGTTACCAAGAAGTTGCTGGAACCAAAGGCAGCGTTCTTAAAGACTCTGAAACAGGCCTTCAATGGCAGCGTTGTAGTTATGGTCAAACATGGAATAATAGCTCAAAAACTTGTGATGGAACTGCAACTAAAATGAATGCTAATGATGCCTTCAATTTAACTATGGATGGTGGCTGGAGAACTCCTACGACTGGCGAGTTAGCAACTTTAGTATATTGTGATGATAATACTTTTCCAGTTGATAAATCATGGTTTTGGACATCGTCATGGTGGGAATTTTGTGCTGGTGAGCAATGTGATTATATTCCTTATGCTATGAATTACCAAGAGTCTAAAATGGCAGATATTGCTAATATGCTTCCAGTACGCCTTGTTAAATCTCCATATTAAAATTGTTAGTTTGCGTGGTTACTAAAAAATGTTAAGTTGTAATTATTAAATATATGTCATAGCGTGGACTTTATAAGAGTTTGCCAAATAAAGAATTAAAAATTAAAGATGGGATACAAAAATATGAAATTTGATGTAATTATAGTTGGTGGAGGACCAGCAGGGCTTTTCTCTGCGTATCATCTTCTTGAACACTCTAAACTTAAGGTGCTGATGATTGAAAAGGGGAAAAAGCCTCTTGCACGAAAATGCCCTAACCATAATCTTCAAAAGTGTGTAGGTTGTGAGCCCTGCAACATCCTTTCAGGTATTGGGGGAGCAGGACTCTACTCTGACGGTAAACTCAACTTTATTCCACGCCTTGGCAAAACTGATTTAACCCAATTTATGCCCATGTCATCTGCACAGGCTTTGATTGATGAAACAGAGACCATATTTACCCGTTTTGGTATGGACGGTTCAGTCTATCCAACAAATATGGAACAAGCAAAAAATATTCGTAAAGATGCTAAACGATTTGGTATTGATCTTTTGTTAATTAAACAAAAACACCTTGGCAGCGATAATCTCCCTAAATATATTGCAGATATGGCAGCTTATATCGAATCAAAAGGTATGTTGATTCACACATCTGAAGAGGTGCATGATATTACTTTGGAAAGTAGAAGAGTAACTGGCGTAATTACAAATAAAGCTGCATATCAGTCAGACAATGTTATTCTTGCCCCGGGTAGAATTGGTGCCAATTGGGTTGGATCTTTAGCTCAAAAACATGGAATCGGTCTATCTCAACGTGGCATTGAGGTTGGAGTAAGAGTTGAGGTTCACAACGATATAATGGACGATCTTTGTAATATCATCTATGATCCAACCTTTTTTATCCGCACAACAAAATATGATGACATAAACAGGACATTTTGCACAAATCAAGGTGGTTTTATCTCTCTTGAAAACTACAAAGATTTTGTATGTGTAAATGGTCATGCCTATACTGGAAAAAAATCATCAAATACAAACTTTGCTTTTCTATCTAAGGTTGTATTAACTGAGCCTGTTACAGACAATCAGGCTTATGGTGAATCTATTGGACGGCTATCTGCAATTATTGGCGGCGGAAAGCCTATTTTACAAAGATTTGGAGATTTAAAACGGGGCAGACGC
>JADFXA010000223.1 GCA_015233755.1 Desulfamplus sp.
ATCTCGTTCTAAATGATTAATACATAACCCCATGTTATACACTCTCCTTTGTGTTTTGTAATTATTGCATATTGTTCAATGTTTGACATTATTTTACTTACTATGATACTGTAAATAAATAGTCATCACTCCTTTCAATAAACCGTTTATATCAAAATTAGAGGCTAAAAAGTATGAAAATCAAATCTGTAGTAGTATTGGGATTAGGGAAAGTTGGTACACTTGTTGGAACTTTACTTCATAAAACTGGATTTGAGGTAACAGGTGCAGATATTTATGGAAAAGATAATCTTCCATTTCCTACCATAAAAACCGATATGGCAAACGTGGATAGTTTTTCAGAGCAGTTAAAGAGCTTTGATGCCGTAATATCATGCCTACCCTATAGTTATAATATTAATGTTGCAACTGCTGCTCATAAGTTGGGTATTCACTATTTTGATCTAACAGAAGATGTTCCAACTACTAAAGCTATAATTGAGATGAGCAAAACTGCAAAATCTGTTATGGCTCCTCAATGTGGACTTGCACCCGGATTTATCGCTATTGTTGGAGCTTCTCTCGCATCTAATTTTACAAAAATAAGAAGCATAAAACTTAGAGTTGGTGCACTTCCGCAAAATCCAACGGGGCTGCTTGGATATGCTTTTAATTGGTCTCCAGAAGGTGTTGTCAATGAATATTTAAACGACTGTGAAGTTATTGAAAATGGTCAGCATAAATTGGTATCTCCTATGGAGTGGATTGAACAGCTATTTATTCATGGTATTCAGCTTGAGGCTTTTACAACTTCAGGTGGTCTTGGCACTATGTGCGAAACATACTTAGGAAAAGTTGATAATTTAGATTATAAGAGTATCCGCTATCCTGGTCATGTTCAACAGATGAACTTCTTTTTCCATGAGCTTCTTATGCGTGAAGATCGCAAAAAAGCAGGAGAAATTTTAACAAATGCAAAACCTGCTGTAAATGAAGATGTAGTTTATGTTCACGCCTCTGCTGAAGGGTTACAAGGATCGCAACTATTTCGTGAAGAGTTTGTAAATGCTTATTATCCCATAACTATTGACGGTAAACAGTGGCGTGCTATCTCTTGGACAACTGCTGCATCTGCCTGTGCAATAATTGAGATGGTAAACAGCGGCTCTCTTCAAGATAGAGGATTCATAAAACAAGAAGATATTTCTCTTAAAGATTTCCTTCAAACTAAAAACGGCAGATTGTATAACGGAGAAAATCATGGAGGGAACTTATAGGCTCAAATCCTGAAATTATTACATTAACTAAGATTTAAGATAACCTCAAAAAAGGAAGAATCAAATGAATTTCTCCATTGATTTTAAAGGAATAAACGAACTACTCTCTTCTGCATACGATAGCGGCAGAAATTTTCTTTATGAATATGAAGTATATTCGTTGCTGAAACATTCAGGGGCGGAGACACCGCCTCGATGCACATTTATTCCTCGTGGAGATAGACCTTCAGATGAGGTTCTAAACGCAATTCCTGGTGATAAGGCTGTTCTTAAAATTGTCTCTCCAACTATAATCCATAAGACCGAGGTTGGCGGAGTTAAGATTGTAGAAAAAGAGAGCAATAAAATACGCTCTACTGTAAGGCGTATGCTTTATGAAGTGCCTGAAAATTATGCAGCATGGATTGAACGCAGTGAAAAAAATAGAGAGAGCTCTCCTCCTGAATATAGAGATTTGACAGGAGAAGCGCTTATAGCTTCTATTAGCCGCGATTTAAAAGGTGTGCTTCAAGTTCAATTCATGCCACCAGATTCATCTGCATTTGGAAACGAGCTAATTGTTGGAGTTCGCCGTACCCGTGAGTTTGGAACAATCTTAAGTGCAGGTCTTGGCGGAACAGATACAGAGCTTTATGCCCAAAGATTTAGAAAAGGGCAGGCAATTATTGCTGGCTCTACAGAGATGAATGATGGTCATTCTTTTTTTCAGATGTTCAAAAAGACCATCTCTTATTTAAAACTTGCGGGTTTAAGTCGAGGGCAGCGGCGTATTGTAACTGATGAACAACTTATTGAATGTTTTGACTCGTTTATAGCGCTTGCCAACTACTACTCTCCAACTAACCCTCATGCTCCATTTGTTTTGGAAGAACTTGAGATAAATCCATTTGCTTTTATAGATTATCTAATGGTGCCTTTAGATGGAATGTGTCGTTTCTCTTTACAATCTAATAAAAACAATAGCCGTCCAATCTATAAAATTGACAATCTTTTACACCCCGAATCAATTGGTATTATTGGTGTTTCCTCAACTCGTAGAAATTTTGGACGAATAATTCTTGACAATATCTTAGCAGAAGGTTTTGCCCCTGATAAAGTTATAGTCGTAGGTAGTAGTGAGCTTACTTTTGAAGCTAATTCAGAGATCGGTAAAGTAGATAGTGATAAGTTAGTAAGTGAGACCAAAATAATTCATAAGATTAAATCAGTTCCAGACATTAAATCTTTAACAGATAAACTTGATCTCTTTATCGTTGCAGTTGCCGCTAAACAAGTGCCTGATATTATTGATGATATAATTTGTCAAGACGCTGCCCAGAGCGTAATGCTCATCTCTGGAGGTATGGGCGAAACCGACGATAGTAAAGAGCGCGCACGTCAGGTGGTAGAAAAAATCCATCTTAGTCATAGAATCGAGCAAGTTGTGGATTCTAAACATGCTGCAAATAAGAGAGAAAATTCCAGTGGAGGGCCTGTATTTCTTGGTGCTAACTGCATGGGAGTTATTTCTCGTCCAGGTGGTTATGATACATGGTTCATTCCAGAAGAGAAGCTGCCAAAGGAGAGAATACCAAATTTAAAAGATAAAACCTCTTATTTTCATAGAGCAGCACTTATAAGCCAAAGCGGAGCATTTATGCTTCATCGTACCCACCAGTTTCCACAACTTAGACCAGCTTACATGATCTCAATGGGGAATCAGACAGACCTTACGCTTGGGGATATGCTTCATTATTTTAAAAATTCAAAAAATGTTGATGTGATTGCTATTTATGCTGAAGGGTTTAATGATCTTGATGGGCTCGAACTTTGCAAAGCTATTCATCATGCTGTACTATCTGGCAAAGAGGTTATTTTCTACAAAGCAGGTAGAACTCCAGAGGGAAAAGCTGCTACAAGCGGTCATACAGCCTCGCTTGCTGGAGACTACATGGTATGCGAGAATTGTGTGCGTCAAGCAGGGGCAATTGTGGCAAGAAACTTTACAGAGTTTCAGGAACTTTTCTCTCTTGCTGAAAATTTGAATAAAAAGATAGTAAAAGGAAATCGCCTTGCTGCGGTTAGCAGTGCTGGATTTGAAGCTGTAGGCATGGCAGACTCTATTCAATCAGATGATTTTACCATGGAACTTGCCCGTTTTGAAGATAAAACAAAGATAAAAATTAAAGAGATACTTGATAATAAAAAGCTAAACGCATTCGTTACTATTGCCAATCCACTTGATATAAATCCTGCTGCTGACGATGAGGCACATGCCCAAATTACAGTAGCTCTTACCGAAGATGCTAATGTTGATGCCATTGTGTTGAGCATTGCACCGCTCTCTCCATCTATAAAAACTCTTGATAACAGACAATTTCCAATTTATGACATGAACGCAGAGGATAGCATTCTGCATCGCGTCATTAACTTAGTTGCTCAGACTGAAAAACCTATTATAGCCGTTGTAGATGGTGGAGTTCTCTACGAACCTTTAAGAAGTTCGCTTATGGACAATGGTGTCTCTGTTTTTACTGTATGTGATAGGGCAATTGCTGCAATATCTCTTTATATTCAAGGAAGACTTGCTGCTGATGCCATACGTGGAGGACACGGAATATGATTGCTTGCTGTGCACATATCCATGAAAGAATAGGAGAATAGAAAATGAAAAATTTCAATGCAGTCAAAATGACATGTGTAATTTTTATTCTTATGTTCACATCTATTGCATCATTGGAGGCTGTCAATCTGCCTGTTATTCCCGCATCCTCTCCTATAGAGACAGAACGGCAGAATTGGGAGTTTTTTACAAATAGAAGTAATATCAATGTAGTTCTTTTATCTGATGATGGTTCCACACTTTGGGTTGGTAGTAGTAGTGGACTTGAAAAGAGAGATAGTGTTAGCGGAGATATCGAAAAAGTTTACACAAAACAGAACGGTTTGCCCAATA
>JADFXA010000224.1 GCA_015233755.1 Desulfamplus sp.
GGAAGACAAAGAAATAATAAAAAGTCTCATTAACCACTTAAGTTTTAGCCCAATTTCAAAAGATGTTCCTGTTGCAGCAGCTATATATGACGAAGATTTGAATATTGTTTCTATTTCTCGTAATTTAAAGGAAGTTTCATTTGATCCAACTGCTCATGCAGAGATTATTGCAATAAAGATGGCTGCGTTATCAATTGGAAACTATAGGCTTTGCGGAACTACTATATATTCAACTATTGAGCCATGCATCATGTGTATGGGTGCGATTATACATTCAAGATTTGCAAGATTGGTTTATGGTGCATCTGATCCTAAATGGGGGGCAGCAGGATCAATATATAATTTTGCCTATGATAATAGGCTTAATCATAAGATTGAAATAGTATCAGGTGTATGTTTTAATGAAACAAGAGAAATCATCAAAGTTTTTTTTAAAGACAAAAGGAGCAATAAACAGTGTCAAATATAGTTGTTGTTGGAACCCAATGGGGTGATGAAGGAAAAGGAAAAATCGTTGATCTTTTAAGTGAATATTCTGATTACGTTGTCCGTTTTCAAGGTGGAAATAATGCTGGACACACTATGGTTGTAAACGGCAAAACAATAATAAGCCACCTTGTTCCATCGGGCATTTTACAGAAAAAAAAGTGTTTTATCGGAAATGGCGTTGTTGTTGATCCTGTTGTTCTTCTTGACGAAATTGATTACCTTATTTCAAATGGTGTTGATGTGTCGTCAGATATGCTTAAAATCAGCAACAGAGCACATATTATAATGCCTTATCACCGCCAAATTGATAATGCCCGTGAGATAAAAAAAGGTGATAAAAAGATCGGCACAACTGGACGTGGAATTGGTCCATGCTATGAAGATAGAGCAACTCGAAGAGGCATTCGTTTTGCTGATTTACTTGATTTTGAGCTCTTTGCAGAAAAAGTCAGAGCCATCATGGATGAGAAAAATTTTTACCTGAAAAATTATTTTCACACCGAAACACTTGATCCTGAAGATGTAATAAACCAATTTCTTTCAATAAGAGATCGCCTGATTCCATATATTTCCGATGTATCTGTTATTTTAAATAAGGGAATTGATGAGGGTAAAAAGATTTTATTTGAAGGTGCTCAAGGAACTCACCTTGATGTTGAACATGGTACATATCCGTTTGTAACATCTTCAAGCACTGTTTCAGGTAATGCTGCATGTGGCTCAGGAGTTGGGCCTTGTAAACTTGATCAAGTTATTGGGATAGTTAAAGCGTACACAACAAGGGTAGGAAGTGGTCCATTTCCAACAGAGCTTTTTGATGAGATTGGCGATGCCTTGCAGAAAAAAGGTGCTGAGTTTGGGGCAACTACTGGAAGGAAACGTCGTTGCGGTTGGCTTGACATGGTTATTCTTAAAAATGCAGCAAGGCTCAATAGTTTAACAGGTCTTGTCATAACAAAATTAGATGTTCTTGATGATTTAGATGAGATTAAAATATGCACAGGATATGAATATAATGGCCAGATAATGGAAGATTTTCCACCTTCAATTAAAGTGCTTGAAAACTGTACCCCAGTTTATGAAACGCATAAAGGATGGAAACAAACAACATCACATTTAACTGACTACAATTCGTTTCCTGATAATGCAAAAAAATATTTAAGTAGAATTGAAGAGCTATCTGGAGTGAAAATCCAAATTGTATCTGTAGGCCCTGGTAGAGAAGCAACTATTATAAAAGAGAGATTTTTTTGATTTAAAATTCTAAATCTCCAATATCATCAGCAGCTTAACAAGAGCTTCTTTATCCATCTGAGAACTTCAAAAAGGCTGCTTTATTGCCATAAAAATGGCATATAATAGGTTGCCAATAGAGATAGAATTTGATTGACAATCATAATAAAAAAAAATATTAATGCCCCCATATTTTTTGTTGCAGTCGGGATGTGGCTCAGTCTGGTAGAGCATAGCGTTCGGGACGCTAGGGTCGGAAGTTCAAATCTTCTCATCCCGACCAGCATCAATAAAGGCTTTAATCCTTTTAAAGAATCCATAAAAATTTCACTTCGCTACAATTTCTTAGCAGTTCTAATATATCATCAAATAAAAGCTCTTAATATTCCACGTCTTCAAAAATTCCCTCATAAGCATCTTGTAAAGAGAGTTTGTAAAAGCAAAAAAGTTATGTCGTGCCAAAGAGTTTTCGTTATCGTCAAGTATTAGTTATTTCAAATAATAATTTGTATGATCAATAATAAATCACATTAATTATATGGAGTGCATTATGACAACATTGTTTGATCCTATCAAGTTGGGAGAACTATCACTTCCTAACCGTATTATTATGGCTCCGCTGACCCGCTGCCGTGCAAGTGAAGGTCGAGTTGCCAACAGTTTAATGGCACAATATTATGCTCAACGTGCAACTGCGGGTTTGATTATCAGTGAAGCCACCTCTGTTGATCCTATGGGCGTGGGTTATCCAGATACACCGGGTATTTGGTCAGACGCACAGGTTGAGGGTTGGAAACTGGTTACAGATGCTGTGCACAAAGCTGGAGGACGTATTCTACTCCAGTTGTGGCATGTAGGAAGAATCTCTGATCCTTTTTACCTTAATGGTCAACTACCTGTCGCACCAAGTGCAATTGCAGCAAAAGGGCATGTAAGTCTGCTGCGCCCTGAAAAGTCTTATGAAGTGCCGCGAGCGCTTGAGAGAGTTGAAATTACCTCCATAATTGAGGCATACGGAAAAGGGGCTGAAAATGCAAAAAAGGCTGGCTTTGACGGTGTTGAGATACATGGTGCCAATGGCTATCTGTTGGATCAGTTCCTTCAAAGCACAACCAACCAACGTATAGACGATTATGGTGGCACTATTGAAAATCGGGCAAGATTAATGTTGGAGGTTGCTGATGCAGTTATTTCTGTTTGGGGAGCTGGTCGTGTAGGTATGCATTTAGCACCAAGAGGAGATGTCCATGACATGGGAGATAGCGATCCTGAAGCAACTTTTGGTTATGTTGCAAAAGAGCTTGGGAAACGAAAAGTTGCTTTTATATTTACCCGTGAACATTTTAATGAGCCAGCATTGACACCTTCACTAAAAAAGGCGTTTGGCGGAACTCTTATTGCCAATGAACAGTTTACAAAAGAGAGTGGAACCAAGCTCCTGCAAGATGGAGCAGCTGATGCTATTGCGTTTGGCAGAAATTTTATTTCCAACCCTGATTTGGTAAAACGTCTCCATCTGGATGCACCTCTCAATGAGCTTGATTTCTCAACACTATATGGTTCTGGACAAAAAGGTTATATTGACTATCCTGCACTTGATTAACGAGGGGGCAGTACAAACTGTGATCTACTGATAAGTATCTGGACAAAAATATCTACCTAAGTTAGGGTTTATGGATAGAATACTTTTTATCAGACAATGTTTATTCACAAATAATAACATTTGGATACTATAACAAAATGAAAGCTGTAAAATTTGTTTATTCTTTATGTTCCCTGACTATTCAATGGCTGTCATGGATTCAGTTTTCAAACGAGGAGTCAAAACGGACTAAATTACGAGCCCAAGCGATTCTCCTAAGTAACACCAAACATAGTATAAACGATATAAGTAATATATGCCAGTCCACGAGGAAAACAGCTGCTGGTTGGATTAATGCATGGGAGAGAGATGGATTAGACTCGTTACTCGAGAAGCCGAGAGCTGGAAGAACACCTCTTTTATCAGTTGATAAACATGAACAAATTATTGATCTTGTTAAAGAAAATCCTAAACAAATCAAAACAGCCATAAATACAATCAACGAAATGTTTGGTAAAACAATAAGCGTGAAAACACTTAAACGTATTATAAAAAAAACTCCGTTGGTGTCGTGGACGTAAATCTTTGAAAAGTAAACGAAACGAGAAAGAATTCAGGGAATCCCAAAAAGAGATTGATATTCTTAAGAAGGAGGATGATGCGGACGTAATTGGCTTAGTTTATTTTGACGAGTCAGGTTTTACCGGAGTGCCTGAAGTTCCATATGCATGGCAGGAACCAAATGATCCTTTGCTGCTCCCAAGCGGAAAGTCCCCAAGAATAAACGTGTTAGGTTTTTTGCGTCGGCAAAATGATTTTTCCCCATATGTTTTTGAGTGTTCAGTAAACTCGGATGCTGCCACAGCTTGTTTTGACGATTTTTACCT
>JADFXA010000225.1 GCA_015233755.1 Desulfamplus sp.
TGATCTCCATTTGCGTTCCAAAATCATTCTCTTTTGCGTAAAGTGTGTCGCACCATCTGCAATTGAGGTTACAACCCATAAGCCGAACAAATACACATGGTAATCCCGCAAAGGTAGATTCGCCTTGAATACTGTAGAATATTTCACATATATTTAGAGTCATTTCTTTAGATTGCTCTTTTTGCTATTTTAAGATTTGACAACTTCTAAGAAGTTGTCAAATCTATATTATGCTTCAAATAGATACTTAAATTTAAAAAATCAAGCCTTTTTCTGCTTTGCCTTTTCTTCGTCTCTCAATGTCCTTCTAAGCACCTTCCCAACATTAGATACAGGGATATTATCTCTAAATTCAATAATTCTTGGACGTTTGTATCCTGCCATGTTCTCTTTGCAGAATTGATCCATCTCTTCTATAGTTACTTTAGCACCAGATTTCAGTTTAATAAATGCTTTAACCTTTTCACCACTTCTTTCGTCAGGAAGTCCAACTACAGCCACAAGCTCAACAGAAGGGTGTTTATAGATAGTATCTTCAACATCTCTTGGATATACATTAAAACCGCTGACAATTATCATATCTTTTTTGCGATCAGTTATTGTTATATAACCATCTTTATCAATATTACCAATATCGCCTGTGAGAAAATACCTTTTTCCATCAATCTCTCTAAAGACTTCGTTATTAGCATCAGGGCGTTTCCAATATCCCTTCATAACTTGTGGACCACACACTGCAATTTCGCCATCTTCACCACGGGGCAACTCTTTTAAACCAGTTTCAAGATCAACTATTTTAACGTCAGTTCCAGGAATTGGAAAGCCAATAGAGCCAATCTTTCGGGTCTCTTTAGAAGGAGGATTCGAACAGACAGCAGGAGCGGTCTCTGTTAAACCATAAGCCTCAAATATTATTGCTCCAGTCTTTTGTTCAAATTGACGGCAAACTTCAGGAGGGAGTGGAGCCCCACCAGAAAGACATGCCATAATAGAAGATATGTCAAACTTATCGATAAGAGGGTGGTTAGTAAATGCCACAAATAGGGTTGGAACAGCAGTCATAAATGTGGGTTTATGTTTTTGGACAACCTTTAGTACCTCTGTAAAAGGAGGATTACCAGCTCTTGGATCTGGAATGCAGATAAGACGCCCACCTATTTTTGCAGCAAGAAGAAGGGTGCTGTTTATTCCAAAAACATGATACCAAGGCAATACTCCAAGAAAGGTATGAAAACCACCATAACGTAGTTTTTCAGGCGGTTTACCTTTTTCATGAACAATTCTAAAGTACTCAACAGCAGCCTCAAGGTCATAAGTAAAGTTGGTATGCGTTAGTTCCGCTCCTTTTGGAACTCCTGTAGTTCCGCCAGTATAAAGCATTACAGCGGTGTCTTTTTGAGGATTTATATTAATTTGAGGTGGAGTTGGAGCAGATGACGCAACAATATCATCAAACATAAAATGACCTTTTTGATGATTCTCTGCTTTTGGGATTTTACCCAAAAGACCACCAATAAGCCCTTTTACCTTAGGAAGGTAAGATTTTATATTGCAGATAACTACGCTTTTGACATCAGTATCTTTGATGGCTTCAACCGTACTCTTATAAAATACAGGGTGATCCATGCAAAATACCATTTTTGAACCAGAATCAGACAACTGATGATTTAACTCTTTTGGTGTGTAAACAGGGTTGCAGTTTACGCACACAGCTCCAGCTTTTAGAATACCGAAGAATATTTCAGGAAAATGGGGAAGATTTGGAAGAAAAATAGCAACTTTATCTCCTTGCTTGATTCCCTGTCTTGCTAAGAAGTTTGCAATTCTGTCTGCTGTATCCTTAACCTCAGCAAAGGTTTTTTTGGCATCACTGAATATTGTATATACTTTATTAGGATATTTACGAGCAGAGTTATCAAGAAGATCGGTTAATGGATACAGATAATCATGGACATCGTGTGCTACGCCTTCTGGCCAAAAAGGTGTTTCCCATTTTTTTAAACTCATTATGCTATTCTCCTTAGAAATGTTAATGTTATTTAACTTATTTTGTTTATCTAAATTGCTTTATTACGGTTTTTTTAAAAAATTTTCAAATATCTCAATAATCGAATTTGCTTCATCTTTAAACTCTTTTATTGGAATTTTCTTTTCCCTCTCTTGAAGATTTAAGTGATGAACCATCTGTCTAAGTTTTAAATATCCTTTTTTAAGCTCTTCTGACTCTTGTGGTTTAAGAATTTTTTCATTTGCAAGGGTCTCAAGAAGACGAACATTATCTGTCCATTTTGTCAAACTTCTATGTTCTGACGCATATTGAAGCACGAGGTATTGAACTAAAAATTCGATATCAATAATACCGCCTCTACCCTGCTTTAGATCAAACAGCTCTGTATCAGATTTGGATGAGTCTATACCCATGTTGTTATTATCTTTGGAACTCTTAAGATGCTCTTTTCTCATTCTTTCTCGCATCTCTCCCACCTCTTTTTTTAACAATTCTGGGGAGCGTTCTATGCAGAGAATACTCTCTCTTATAGCGTTAAATCGCTCTTGAAGCGCAGGATCACCTCCAATTGGTCTTGCCCTTATAATTGCTTGATGCTCCCATGTCCAAGCTTCATTTTTGATATAGTCATGGAATGCATCAATATGGCTTACAATCATACCAGATTGACCATTAGGTCTAAGACGCATATCAGCCTCATAAAGTTTGCCAGCCTGAGTATTTAAAGTTAAAGAACTTATTATTCGCTGACCTAAAAAAGTATAAAATCGTATATTTTCAATGCTTCTTGGTCCACCTTCTGTATATCCATCGTAACTTGAATGGATAAAAACCATATCAAGGTCAGATTTATAGCCAAGTTCAATCCCTCCAAGTTTTCCGTAGGCAATTGCAGCAAAACCTGGTGAAAAGAACTTAGAACAAGTTGAAGCAGAGTATGTAGTTGATAGAGGAGATTCAGAAGGGTGAAATCCTATTTTAGGAGCTAAATAATAGTTTGATTTAATATTTTTATTAATATCATTAGATAAATAATCAAATTTATCATTATCAGATAAACAATCAGACTCTTTGACAGAATTACTATCAGAAAATTTACTTAAATTAAGACCTGATGGCACACCATATTTTTGAACAGTATGATTCCATGATATTTCAATCACTTTATTCATAACTGTCTCTGCAATCTCTGTTAAACGGTCGCTCACTTTCATAAGAGGGTAGTTACCACTTAAATCTGCGGCAGCAACTCTTAACACCATTACCTGTTTAAAAATACACAACTCTTCTAATTGGAACTCAAAATCTTCAACTGGAATATGAGCCATACGCCGTTCAATCTCTTTTTCCATCTGAGTTCTATCAGGAGGTGTATAAAGGGTAGAAGGGGCAAGAAGCTCATCAAGCAATGCAGGGTGAAGAGATAAGAATGATATAACCCAAGGACTTTTAGCTGCGAGATTGACAAGATTATCAAGAGCTTGTGGTTTTTCAATTAAAAGAGATAGATAACAAGTGCGTCTCTCAATTGTAATTATCAGATCAATGAGGCGTTTAAGAACAGTCTCAGGATTTGATGCTATACATTCACTCGTTTCTCTGTTCAAATTGTTCTGTTTGTTCAGACCAACTTCTATATTTTGTGTGCAAAAAGAGTCTTTTGACTGACTAACTTTTTGAACAAGAAGAGGAATAAGGCGATCTAATCTTTTTCTACCAGTTGTGGTTAATTTTTTTGTGTTTTGGTGTTCGGCAAGATTTTTTAAGATATTGCTAAAAACTTGATGGTTTTCAAAACCTGAAATTTTATACTCTGTTGTGTC
The DNA here is from genome assembly GCA_015233755.1 of Desulfamplus sp. Lineage (GTDB taxonomy): Bacteria > Desulfobacterota > Desulfobacteria > Desulfobacterales > Desulfobacteraceae > Desulfamplus. The sequence continues at coordinate 3,832 of JADFXA010000225.1, forward strand.
AAATTGAGGATCATTGATATTTTGCCAAATATATTTAAGTTCATCAATTTCATCTTCATTTTTGCAATCATTTTTTTCATCTGTTTTTGAACTGCTATCTTGTTTTTCAGCGTTATCTGATGCAAAAAGATTGCGAAAATGGTCATGAACCTTTGACATATAACCATTTAAAACTTCATAAAAATGAGCAATGATTTTATCATCAGAATAAGCACAGAGAGATTTGTCATTAGAGCAGTTAGAATTAGTGTTATTGTGAGAATCAGAACAATTGGAATTATTGCCAAATCCCATTGAAAGGGCAAGTCTCAATTTCTCATCATCTTTTTCAGGCAGATCGTGGGTTTGGCGGTCG
>JADFXA010000226.1 GCA_015233755.1 Desulfamplus sp.
ATACCAGATACAGTGCCAGCAGTAACCATAAATAGAGTTTGTATATCTGGTATGGAGGCTGTTGTCTCTGGAATGGCTATGATTCAAGCTGGAATGGCAGATGTGATTCTTGCAGGCGGTGTTGAACACATGTCTGGAGTTCCATATACTGTCCCAAATGCAAGATGGGGTTGCCGCCTTCAAGATCAGACATTTGTTGATGCAATGATTCACGCCCTTCACTGCGGTTCTCACATTATTCCATTTTCTGAAGATTGCCCTGTAAATACTAAAGAAGCTCCAGCAAGCATGTTTCTTGGTAAACCTTACATCATGGGACAAACAGCAGAGCTTGTAGCCCAATACTTAAATATCTCCCGTGAAGAGATGGACGAGGTTGCATTACGAAGCCATAACAATGCGGAGAGAGCTACAAATGATGGCTCTTTTAAAGATGAGATTGTTCCAGTTCCTGTTCCAAGGCGTAAAAAAGAGCCGCTTATGTTTGATAAAGATGAGCATTTCAGACCTGGAATTACTCTTGAGCAACTACAGCAGCTTCCTCCTGCATTTGTCCCAAAAATCGGAAAAGTTACTGCTGGCAATGCAAGCGGAATAAACGATGGTGCCTCTGCTATGATAATAATGTCTGCTGAAAAGGCAAAAGAGTTAAATCTCACTCCTATTGCTAAAATTAGATCAGCAGCACGTGGAGCTTGCCACCCAACTATAATGGGAGTTTCTCCTGTTCCAGCAGTTAAAAATCTGCTTAAAAACAGTAAATTAAAAATTAATGATTTTGAGCTTATTGAGGTGAATGAGGCTTTTGCTGCCCAATACCTTGGTTGCGAAAAAGAGCTTGGATTAAATCGTGAGCTAACCAATGTAAATGGTTCTGGTATTGGACTTGGACATCCTGTCGGCTCAACTGGCTGTAGAATTATGGTTACTTTAATTCATGCAATGAAAAAACAAGGAAAATCATTAGGACTTGCAACGCTTTGCGGCGGTGGCGGCGTTGCTATGGCTGCTGCTATAGAAATAGTGTGATGAGATAAACTTAGCTTATTAAAATATTTCTTTTATAGCTATCCGTTTTTATAAGTAGTTATAAATTTTTACTATTAAAAATGGGCAACCAGATATGAGAGTTGCCCAACATAATAAAGATTTAGCTATTCTTTCAAAAATATCTTTGATGCAAGTTCAATATCTTCAGGAGAGAAGACAAAAAGACACTTGCCGCCTGAAGATGAGACAGAACCATAAACATAGTTTATATTAATTCCCTCTTCTCCAAATTTTTTCGTAACTTCAAAAAGCTTACCCGGAGTGTTGTCAAGTTCAATCGCAATAAGCTCTTTGGTATCAAAAAGATAGTTTTTCTCTTTTAAAACCGCTACTGCATCATCAGTTTTATCAACAAGCATACGAATAAGTGCAAATTCAGCAGAGTCTCTTCTTATGGAGCTATAGCTTGCTGAAGATGCTATTCTTTTTAAAGATTTACCCCTTGCTTCAAACAGATTTTGAACATAGCTTGACGCATCTTGAATTGTTATAGCGTCAATATTAACGGCTGATTCGCCCATAAGTTGGGCAAGTTTGGCAAGCTCTCCTGGAACATTCTTTAGAAAAAGAGAAATTTCTGTTCTGATCATATTTGCTCCCTTTTATGTATATTTATATTGTGTTTAAGGTGACTTATTTCTACTCAAGAATTTGAATCCAACAACAACTGCGGCGAAGATGCTTATCTTAATTTAATTCATTTCAGAATGATTCCAAAATAACTTACCCAAACTCCCCTCAACAATAGATGGAGAAGGGCAGGGTAGTGAAATAAAATGAGCAAGTTATTTGAAACCAAAAGCGGTGGTTACTAATGAATCTCACTATTAATGACTTTTAAAATATTGACGTATCAGCTCACAAAAATCCTCTCTATGTTTATCCTCGGTAGCAAATGAAGTGACAAGACGGATAATAACTTCGCCATTACCTAACTTGATATTAGAAGGTAAAGCATCAATATACCAATAATAAAACTCAGCTCCTGCTTCATGTAAAGAGTTTGCAAGATTAGCTGGCATGATAACAAAAAGCTCGTTGGCTTGAACAGGCCATGTAAGCTTCAACTCTTTAAATGACAAGATATCTTTTGCCAATTGGGCGGCCTGGGTATTGGCATTTCCTGCCAGAGCAAGCCAATGGTTATCTTGCAACCATCCCGCAAATTGTGCACCTATAAAGCGTGTTTTTGAGATAAGATGTCCTGTCCGTTTTCTATGATAAATGAATGGTTCAGCAAGCTTTTTATCAAAAAAAATTACAGCCTCGGCAAAAAGTGCTCCGCATTTGGTTGCACCTAAAGAGAGGACATCAACTCCTGATCTCCACGACAGTTCCGCAGGAGTGCATCCAATAGAAGCCAGAGCATTGGCAAAGCGTGCACCATCCATATGAATCTTAAGCCCGCTCTCTTTTTCATTAGTTTTTCCGTTGCCGATTCCATCTTGTTTTACAACAAAACTTAATTCCTTAATCTCATCTGGTGTATAGACAAGACCGCACTCGCTTGTCTGCGTAATGCTCAAAGCTCGTGCCTGAGAGTTATGTGGAAAATTTGTACCGGCTTTTTTAAAATACTCTATAAGGTTGTCGGCAGTAATCTTACCCTCGCCTTTGGAGATGGGTACAAGACGTGCACCTCCTGTGAAAAGTTCAGGTGTTGTCGATTCATCAAGTATAATATGGGCATGGCTATGACAGAGTACTGATTCCCATGGTTTAACAAGACAGGAAAGAGCAAGAGAGTTTGATGCAGTGCCTGTTGAGACAAAATAAACTTCCAGGTCACATTCAAAAATTTCCTTTAAACTATCTATGGCTTTACGTGTCCATTGATCATCGCCATATCCATGTGCATAGCCTTTATTGGCAGCATTTACCATCTCCAGTACCTGTAAAGATGCCCCTGTTTGGTTGTCACTGCCGAAAAACATTTGATTTCTCCTTGAAATGATAATTTTATGAAAACTCAATCTTGGTTTTATATATTTTTACTCAGGAATTTAGATTCAACAAAAATCGCAGTGAGGTTGCTTATGTTCTTGAATCTGTTGCACTTGAAAGTCTATAAAATATTTAGATTTAAGAATTAATCAGAAATAACTTACCCCACACTTCCCCTCTCCAGATATTAAGAGGGGAAGTGTGGGGAAAAATGTATCGGTTATTTAAAACATCTTCCTTAAATTCAAGATGATTTAATTTAGATTTCACAGCTTTTAAAAAAATGTCAAATCTCATTGTTTGTATGGCATAACTTTATATTGTTTTTTTAAGAAGCCGCAGCAATTTTCAAACCTTCATCAAAAGCTTGCATGTTAATTGGTATCAGTTTAGGTTTTGATGAAAACTCCTCTTGAACACACTTTCTCAAAATTTCAATATCAACCATTTTGCTTTTAGCTGCAAAAGCACTAACAGCTATAATATTGGCACACTTTACACTTCCAAGAGCTACTGCTGCGTCATTTGCTGGAACAATCAACTCTTGAATGTCACTCCTTCCGCTTCTAACTGGAATTAGAGAACTATTGATGAGCACAACCCCATCTTTTTTTACAACAGGTGCAAATTTTTCAAGTGATGGTCTATTCATTGCAACAAGATGAGCAGGATTTTTAATTATTGGTGAACCAATTAGGCGATCGCTTACCACAACTGTGCAGTAAGCAGTTCCCCCTCTCATTTCAGGTCCGTAAGATGGAATCCACATAACCTGCGCCCCTTGTTTCATTGCTGCGTATGCAAGTAGTTTGGCACTGAGCAAAATCCCCTGACCGCCAAACCCTGCAAACATTACCTCTTTTTGCATATATAATTACTCCTTATTCGTAATTTTTATTCAGGTTTCTTAAATTCACCAAGAGGATAATAGGGAATCAAAGTATCTTCTGCCCATTTCAATGAATTGATCGGAGTCATGCCCCAATTTGTTGGACAGGTGCTTACAAGTTCAACAAAACTAAAACATTTTTTTGCCATCTGATACTCAAATGCCTGCAAAATTGCCTTTTTTGCCTTATTTATATATTTAGGTCTCAAAAGTGCCTGACGAGCAACATATCCGGGTGTTGCAAGAGTTGCTAAAAGCTCACACATACGAATCGGCATACCAGTTTCTTCAACATTTCTA
>JADFXA010000227.1 GCA_015233755.1 Desulfamplus sp.
ATAAGCTTGGACAAGAGATTATGGACAGCATACAGCAGCATCACGGCACAAGTCTTATAAAATATTTCTATAACAAGAGCGTTAAAATTCATGGTACTGATGCTGTTAAAGAGAGTGATTTTCGCTACCCAGGTCCTAAACCTCAGACACGAGAGGCAGCAATAGTTATGCTTGCAGATGTTGTAGAAGCAGCGTTAAGAACTCTTGAGCGTCCAACATCAGCAAGAATACAAGGAAGGGTTCAGGAGCTTATAAATGGAATTTTCCTTGATGGTCAACTTGAAGAGTGTGAATTGACTTTAAAAGATTTGCATCAGATATCAAATAGTTTTAATAAAATTTTAACGGGGCTTTACCACCACAGGATTGAATATAGTGATAAACCCATAGATTCTAAAGAGTCAAAAAAGGATAACGACTCTAAAAAAGAGAATAAACCTCAAGAGATAGCAAAAGAGAGCAATGGCACAGCAAAAGATACTCATACAGAACAATCAGAAGAGGGTCAAAATATCAAAAGATCAGATGAATCAGAAGATACGCCTGATTCTAAAACATTTGGGATATGATAAACATGAAATTTCAGTTGTTATCACGGATAACGCTCACATAAGAGAGCTAAATCATCTTTATAGGGGGATTGATTCTCCGACAAATGTTCTATCTTTTTCAATGATTGAGGGTGAGTTTGGTTCAATAGGAAATCTTCTTGGAGATTTGGTAATATCTGTTGAGCGTGCAGAAGAGGAAGCGCAAACATCTAATGTTACTACCGATGAGCGTATTTCTCAGCTTCTTGTTCATGGTATTTTACACCTTGTAGGTTATGACCACGATGATTATGATGCTATAGATAATAATGGAGATGAAGTAGAGGCAGATAAGGCAGGTTTTGAGTCGATAGTTAATGCTAAAGATAAGATAAACCAAAATAGTCATATTAAAGCCTTAGAGATGGAGAAAAAAAGTTTAGAACTTTTAAGGTTGATTGAGCCAAATAAAGAACTTGAATTTTTTTAGTAGATAATCAGGAGATAAAACAATGGCAAAACTTGCTGTAAATGTTGATCACATTGCAACTTTGCGTCAGGCAAGAGGGACAAACTATCCTGATCCTGTAACTGCTGCAATGGCAGCCGAAACAGGAGGTGCAGATGGAATTGTTGTCCATTTAAGAGAGGACAGACGCCATATTCAAGAAAGAGATGTAAGAATATTGCGTCAGATCGTGCAGACCAAATTGATTCTTGAGATGGCATCAACTCCAGAGATGATAGGGATAGCACTTGATATTAAGCCAAATATAGTAACTTTAGTCCCTGAAAAGCGTTCGGAATTAACTACTGAAGGCGGGCTTGATATTATTACCCACTTTAATAATATCAAGGAGAGCGTAAAACATCTTCAAAATGGCGGGATAAAAGTGAGTATTTTCATTGATCCTGATCTTGATCAGATAAAATATGCCCATAAAATGAATGCTGATATGATAGAAATTCATACTGGTGCTTTTTGTGATGCAGCGACAGAATCAGAACAAGAAAAAGAGTTTGGAAGAGTTGTGGATGCGGCAAAAATAGCATCAAAGCTTAAACTTGGTGTCAATGCTGGCCATGGGCTTGGTTATCAATCAGTTAAAAGATTTAAAGGGTTAAATGAGATTGATGAGTTCAGCATCGGTCATAGTATTGTTGCAAGAGCTACAATTTCAGGTATGGAGCAGGCTGTAAGGGATATGGCAACATTAATAAACTCTCTTTAAGTTGATTAAGTCATAAGAATTAAGTTTTTAATAGTTTTTTTGAAAATAGAATAGATATTTGAACTCTGTTATGGGTCTGAAAATAGTTATTAGGAATATTTTTCTTGAGAATATCGGTAATTATCATTATAAGAAAAACTTAAATTTAAAAAATAATAGCGATGATCAATGCCAATAAAGATCATCAATTGGTCGAACGAGGAGCGAGCAGTTGTTCGCTCTTTTAATGTAACGTAACTCAAATAATTATTCAGGAGGTTTTATGTCAATTTTAGTATTTGGTCACAAAAATCCGGATACAGATTCTGTCTGTGCTGCAATTGCTCTTGCAGACCTTAAGAAAAAACTTGGTGAAGATATTGCAGCGGCAGCTCAAGGTGAAGTAACTCCGGAGACCAAATTTGTGCTTGGAAAGTTTGGTGTTGCAGCTCCTCAAGTTGTAACCTCTTATGCTGGCAAAGATGTTTACCTTGTTGATCATTCAGACCTTGCTCAGAGTCCTGAAGACCTTGGTAAAGCCAATATTCTTGGTATTGTTGATCATCATAAACTTGGTGATGTAACAACATCACAGCCATTAGAGTGCTGGATTTGGCCAGTAGGCTGCACATGCACAGTGATCAAATCAATGTATAACTTTTTTAATGTAGATATTCCAAAAGATATTGCTGGAATTATGCTTTGTGCAATTTTGAGCGATACTGTAATTTTTAAATCAGCAACATGTACTTCAAAAGATAGAGCAGCATGTGAAGACCTTGCAAAGATTGCTGGTATTTCTGATATGCAGGCACTTGGCATGGAGATGTTTAAAGTAAAATCAGCGGTTGAAGGCACTCCAATCAGAGAGCTTGTATATCGTGATTACAAAGATTTTAACATGAGCGGCAAAAAAGTTGGAATTGGACAGCTTGAAGTTGTTGATCTCTCAATTCTTGATGGCGTAAAAGCAGCTCTTGCGGCTGATATTGCTACACTTAAGAAAGAGGGTGGACACCACAGTATTTTCCTTCTTCTGACTGACATTATCAAAGAAGGTTCTGAAGTTCTTATCGTTTCTGACGATGATTCTGTTATTAAAAAGGCTTTTGGAGCAACTCCTGAAAATGGTAAAGCATGGTTACCTGGAGTTATGAGCCGTAAAAAACAGGTTGTTCCAAACCTTGAAAAAGCATTTGCATAATTATAAGCGTAAAAGCTAAATAATTACATCTGTTAGTTGAATATAAAAAAGGGTAATAAAAAGTTCATTTTTATTACCCTTTTTAGTTTATTGTAAAGCTCAGACTTAAAAATTGTTTTTTAAATAGATCTCTAAAATATCAATAATCTCGCCAAAATTTTCTCTTCCTAACCCGATTCTAAAATGGTTGCTAAAAAAACCGAATAGCTCACCATACACAATCATTATCTCTTTATCGTCAAGAACTTTTTTGCAAAATTTTTCAACTTCAAAATCTCCAAGTAACTTTGGGAAAGCTACAGAACCAGCTTTAGGTCTAACCCATGAAAATAGGTCAGAATTGTTTTGAAAAAACTGCTCTGCTATGGAGATATTTTTACTAATAATTTCAATATTTCTTCTGATAATTTCTTTTCTATTTTGCAATGCCATAATCGCAAGGATTTCGCTCGGAGAGCTATTGCAAATTGTTGTATAGTCCTTAAATTCAAGCCATTGTTGAATCAAATTAGTATCTTGGGTGGCAAACCATCCAATACGAAGTCCGGGAAGAGCAAACGATTTTGACATACCTGATAATGAAATTCCTTTCTCATAAACATCAGATACAGACGGAAGTTTATCTAACGGAGAAAATTCAAGCAATCTGTACATCTCATCAGAGAAAATATAAATTCCATATCTTCTTGCTATATCAATGATTGCATCAAACTCAGAACGAGAGATTGTATGCCCAGTAGGGTTGTGAGGAAAATTTATAACTATCATTCGAGTTTTGTAGTTGATATTTTGCTCCAAAAAATCGAGATCAATACTCCAGCTATCTTCATTATTAAGAGTATCTACTTGATGCTGGGCGTTCGTTTTTAATTTAAGCTCCCAATTTGTAATGCTACAACCCTTTGCATAGGCAATCTGATATAAAGATTGGTATGCTGGCGATAGAACAATCACATGATCATCAGGTTGTAGAAGTGTGTTCATTGCAATAAAAATAGCCTCTTCTGGTGCTGAAATCACCAAGTCATCATCAGAAATATTTTCGTAAAGAGTTGCAACTTCTCTTCTTAATAAAGGGTGTCCCTGAGACTCAGTATAAGAGAGCTTAAGATTCTCCCACACTTCAAGTGATTCAGAAGAAGCCATTTTGAGAAGTTCAGCCATTTTTAGCGGCTCACAATCTGAAGGACTCAAAAGATATTTAATCTTAAATTCATACTTGGCAAAATATCTTT
>JADFXA010000228.1 GCA_015233755.1 Desulfamplus sp.
AATGAAATTTAGATAGATGCCCACCAAAATCAAAATCCAAATTCCGCAGCTTTTCCTGTTCTGCTAATGCCTCTTTTAGTTTATCTATATGAGGAAGATGGGCTGTATTAATGACCTCTAAATATTTTTTTATCTCTGTAAATGATGGTGTATATTTTTGATAAAGCAGCTTGTACAGAGTTATAAGAGATATAACCCTCTCGTGGTCATCTTGTGATACTGTTTTAGAGGGATTCTTTGCAAGAGTTGCTCTTATTTGTCTGCCTGACATATTAAGGAGAGCGGATGGGAATTGGGCATCATTATTATCAATAACATATATTTCTTTTAGATAGCATATGTCAGAATGGACTCCTAAGATAAATTTACCTGTATTACCAGATTTCTCATCTGCTCTCTTGATTTGGTTTATAAAATCCTCTGGTACATAAGGAGTTAGATATTGTGTGTCGCATGTGAGCCAATATTTAAAGATTGCTTCGGTCATAGAGATAATACGGTTGCTGCTCTCAACATGGATGCGCTTACGGTAAAAATGGATAAGAATATCCTTTCTGTGGCATATTTCATCTAAATATGTTGATGTGTCTCGAATAGCTCCTTCTGCCCCTATCTCATTGAAATAGACAGGAAAAAGACGTGTAAGCTGCTTGATAAGATTATAAACAGGCTCAATCGGACTGTTTAGCAATTTTGTTATCTCTCTTGGAAAGAGATCTGTATCTTTAATCAATACTCCATAAACAGAAATGTAAATTATAAGATGGGAGATAAGTCTAATTGACCACGATGGGTTCATAGATATTAATGTAATCCAAACCCTTAAACTTTTTATATGAGCTATATTGTCTTTAAGCTGCCAATCTTTTCCAACACCTTGAACAATTGGGATATGAAATCCAGCATCAATTACGCAATCAAGAAAGAAATGAACAAGAGCGCTCTCTCCAGTATTGTAAACTCCTTTACCCATATTCAAAATAGAGTCAAAAATAGTTTCGGGAAGCTGTTTTGATCTATTTGAAGCTGTCTCTTGATAATTTTTTTTTGACTGAGGCTGCTCTATTAGATCAGAGAGATGTTCTGATCTAAGTTTAAGTATTTTAAATGTTTGACGTATGAGCCTTTGAATGTAGGCTGCGTTCTCAACTTCAATAAGCCATCTTAAGGTATTATTAATATCTTGAAATGTTGCTATATGGATCATTGAGAGTCCGGGTATGTTTAAAATATGAAATAAAAAAAGAATTTTCCAGTGATTTCCCTCTCTGCTTGTAGTGCCTGCTTGAAGCAATTTTTCAGGCATAGTGTTGTAAAGTTCTATTATTTCATTATTCTCAAGAAACGATGTAAGTTTTGCAGTCAGCTCTGGAGATTTTAAGTTCTCTTTATAAAATTCTCTTAAATATGCGAGCTTATTTAGTTCACTTTCCATCTTTTTATGGGAGATTGATTCAAAAAGATCTTTTGGCATAATTCTCTCTGATGTTGCCAATCTATCGGTTATTTCACTATTCCTATTTCGTTCAGTAACTTTATTTTTCTCATTAGCAATCTTCTCAATCTCTTGTTCAAACCATGAAAAAGGATCGTTTTCATTTAACCAACTTCTATATGTTGTCTCATGGTAGCGAAACATAAGTTGATTAAGAGCTTCCCAATCCAATTTTGTATTAGCGCTATTTTTGATAATTTGTTGAACTATTTTGTTAAGCCTATAATAGCTTCTTGAAAAGAGGAGTAATATCTGATCGCTGCTGTTGGCTATACGCTGGAAAAATGAATTAAAAACCTCTATCATGCTCTCAAAATTTTTTTCCGAGGCTTTAATAATTTTTTGAAGAAATTGCATAAGGTTATCAGCAGCTTCAGACTGTATCTCTGCTCTGGCATTAATATATCCAGATTGAAACCAACCTCTGCTTTTGGGTTCAGTATCTTCCTGATTAGATTCAATAGCTTCGTGGAATATATCTATAAATAGACTAATAATCTTATCTGCATTAGAATTGGATATAAATAGATGAATATGGTCAAAAGCATAACGTCTGGCTTCAGATACAATAAATTGCCAATTTCTCATTGGATTAGAAAGCTCTTCTAAAAATATAGTAAGCTCTTTTTGCAGTCCATGGTACCTATTAAAAACAGTTAAAATAATCTTATACTTTTCTTCTATTTCAACATGAACCCGAGTCTCTTCCATATTGGCTTTGAGTGCCTTTGATTTTAGCTCTGTATTTGATTTTATTCCCAAAATACACCTATTAAAATTTAAAAATATAGAGTAATGGTTATTTATTTTTATTTATAAATGCTTATATATCAAGAAGTACAATCTTTCAATGAGTGCTAATGAGCCATTAGATTAATTAACAGCCAAGCAGGAGGTATAAAATATGTCAGAAGATAAAGTTAATAAAGAAGGTTCTTCCAATAATAAACAAGAGAATATGTTTAAACGATTTTTGAATTGGATTGCAAAAGGAGCAAAAAAAGCATCAGAAATAGGTGCTTCATGCGGTTCATGAGCGAGGAAATAACAACAATCTGTCAGGTTGACAGATAAATTAGATTTGGCATAAATATTTCCACAGATTACATTGTCCCCAAATCCGTTATAATCAGAACAAACCTTATCTAACTTAGGTTGCTAAATTGTTATGACTACTGATTCAATACTCAAAATAATAAAATCTACTCCTCTGTTTGATGGACTTGAAGATAAATACCTAAACTCTATAGCCTCAATTGCACAAAGTAGAAGCTGTAAAAAGGGTGATATAGTCTTTAATGAAGGGGATAGCTGCAATGGCTTTTATGTTATTGAAAAAGGAACTGTAAAGATATTTAAAACATCTTTTGGAGGTAAAGAGCAGATTCTCCATATTTATGGAGCTGGAAAGCCTTTTGGTGAAGTGCCAGTATTCACAGGTAAAAACTTTCCAGCATCTGCAATTGCTGTAAACAATACCGAACTTATTTTCTTTCCGAGAAAAAAATTTATTAATCTTGTTACAGAGAATCCATTTCTTGCTTTAAATATGCTTGCTGTGTTGTCGATGAGGTTGCACCAGTTTACTGTAATGGTTGAAAATCTTGCCCTTAAAGAGGTTCCAGCCCGCCTTGCATCATATTTGATAATTTTAACTCAGGAGCAGACAAGCCAGTTTAATCAACAAAAACATAAAAACAACTCTAATACTTCAGTGGTAACTTTACCTGTCTCAAAAAACCAGCTTGCCGGTTTACTTGGAACAACACCTGAGACCATATCAAGAGTTTTTGCAAAATTTTCCAATGATGAAATCATAGAAGTTGACCGTAATATAATTTTGATTACAGATATGGATAAACTTGCTGAAGCTGCACAGCAGTAAATCGGCAAGTTTATAAATTTTTAGTTTTTGATAAGTTACCATATACAAGGTGAGCTGTAGTGGTACAACAGGCTATAATATTAACAAGAAACTTAATTGATTACACATTTGAGCATCTATAGGCATATTCAGGAAAAAGAGAAAGTATGGACTCTTCATAAGCATTACATACTCCTCTCTCTGTAATAAATCCTGTGATAAGTCTTGCTGGTGTAACATCAAATGCGTGGTTTGCTGCGCTGCTATCTTGTGGCGGAACAAGAACAGAGGTAAGGTTGCCGTTGTTATCAAGACCTTGAACATATCTTATCTCATCAGGATCACGCTCTTCAATTGGAATCTGTTTTACTCCATCTGTTAAATTCCAGTCAAAAGTGCTTGATGGAAGGGCAACGTAAAATGGAACTTTATTGTCGTATGCAGCAAGAGCTTTTAGATATGTCCCTATCTTATTAGCAACATCACCAGTTCTTGTTGTTCTATCTGTTCCAACAATCACTATATCAACCATACCATGCTGCATTAAATGTCCACCTGCATTATCTGTTATAACTGTATGAGGAATGCCATGTTTTCCAAGCTCCCATGCGGTCAACCTTGAACCTTGATTCAAAGGACGGGTTTCGTCAACCCAAACGTGAATATCAATACCGTTGTCAAAAGCTGTATAAATAGGTGCAGTAGCAGTTCCATATTCAATAGTTGCAAGCCATCCTGCATTACAGTGTGTTAAAATATTAATCCTCCTATTCTTATTTTTCCCCAATTCTAACTCTTTCTTCTGGCTTAGTTTTTTAA
>JADFXA010000229.1 GCA_015233755.1 Desulfamplus sp.
TCTTTACAACTTCAAGTGATAGCAAATGAAACAATTGGTTTCCTTCGTGCTGCAACACGAGGCGTTACAGTCAATGACGAGACACTTGCCCTTGATGTAACAGAAGAGCTTGGTCCAACTGGCTCATATCTTCAGCATCCACATACAATCAAACACTATAAAGAGCCGTTTTACTCAAAACTTTTTGATAAAGGCGGATATGCTCAATGGCAGAAAAAAGGCAGCTTAACTATGGAAGCAAGAGCTGCAAAAGTTGTTGATGAAATTCTTGCCAATTATAAATCAAAAGCATTGCCAGAAGATGTGCAGCAAAAGATTAAAGCTATTGTAGAGCGTGAACAGGCTTGGATTAATACTAAAAAATAATAATATATTCCAACATTTGACCTTCTCAAGTGAGGGGTGTTTTTATTCTCCTCCACTTGAGAGAAGAGTTAAAGGGTGAGCTTAATTTTTTGGAGAGCGTAAAAAATAAATTATGAAAAAATATGATAAACACTTTTTTTTAAGAGATCATTGGGTATATGACCCAACAAAACCTCGTGCAATAAGAGAAAACGTCAAAACTGGATTTGATACCCGTGCATTACATGCTGGATTTCATCCATTAGAGAACAAAAACGACTTTGTTTCGTTTACCCCTCCCATTGTCCAATCCATAACCTTTCCGTATAACACATTTGATGAGATTCCATGTCCTGTTTATGGACGTACAAGAACCCCGACAAACACTGTTCTGGAAGATAGACTTGCAGCTCTTGAAGGTGGAGAGGCGTGTATAACCTCTGGTTCTGGTTCTCAATCTCTATTTTCACTTATTTTTACAATGTGTGAACCTGGAGATAATATTGTAACATCACTCAATATTTTTGGTGAAGGCTATAAACAGGCAACCTCGATTTTCCCAAAAAAATGTAATGTTCAATGTAGATTTGTAAAAAATCCAGCAGACCCAAAATCTTGGGCTAATGAAATTGATGAAAAGACAAAGCTTGTATGGATTGAGACCCCAAGCAATCCATGCCTATTTGTTACAGACATTAAAGCCGTAGCTGATGTTGCTCATTCAAAAGGTGTTCCTGTGCTTGTTGATAATACAACTGCTACAGCCGCACTCCAAAGACCAATGGAGCTTGGAGCTGATTTTGTTCTTCTCTCAATTTCTAAATTTATTGCTGGAAATGCTACAGTTATTGGCGGTGCAATTATTGGCCCTGAACCACTTGTTGAGGATATTCGCTGGAATACAACTGAATTTATTGGCTCAATTATTCAACCAATAGAGGCGTGGATGACCCTTCAATACATTGAGACACTCTCAATGAGAATGGCAAAACATAGTTCAAATGCTTTGGCAGTTGCAAAATTTTTAAGTGGCCACCCAAAAGTCGAGCGTGTCAACTATTCAGGTCTTGAAACACACCCACAACATGAGTTGGCGTGTCGCCAGATGAATGGAATGCACGGCGGTTTGATGTCATTTGTTGTTGCAAATGGTATGAAAGGTGCGGCAACTGCAATGAATAGCTTTAAAACCATTGTCCATGCAGTAACGTTTGGGACAAGTCGTTCTATCTGTATGCACCCACCGACAATAACACATGAACATCTAACACCAGAAGAGAGAAAAATAGCTGGTATTGATGATGGTCTTATCCGTTTTTCAGTTGGTCTTGAAGATCCAAAAGATTTGATTGAGGATTTGGAGCAGGCTTTAAGTAAGATTTAATTGAAGCTTTCAGTTAATCTGTGAATAAAATCTTAAGCATAATGTTTTTAAATTTTTTAAAGATTTGACAACTTTTTGAAAGTTGTCAAATCTTTGTTTTTTTAATACGTTTTACATATAATCTCTAAAAGACAGGGATATGCCACATTATGACAAGTAAGATTCTAAGTGGGGTATTAAGCAAAAAGATGGTAATTGCCCTTATAATGGGCTTTTCGTGTGGAGTTCCTCTTCTTCTTACTATATCTGTTCTTCAAGCTTGGATGAAACAAGAGGGAATCGATCTTGGAACAATTGGCATATTCTCTTTAGTTGGTCTTCCATACACTTTAAAATTTCTCTGGTCTCCAATTTTTGACCGTTTCACCGTTCCTTTTTTTGGAAGACGAAAAGGTTGGCTTCTTATTTCGCAGATATTGCTAATTATCTCGATAGCCCTTCTTGGCCTTACAAATCCAACCAAAGCACCTCTTATGGTTGCCTTAGCCGCATTTTTAGTTACCTTTTTTAGTGCTTCTCAAGATATTGTTGTCGATGCTTATCGACGCGAAGATTTAAGAGACGAAGAGCTTGGGCTTGGCTCTTCTATGTATATTTATGGTTATCGTGCTGGAATGCTCCTTGCGTCAGGTGGCGGACTTATTCTCTCTGACCATATCCCTTTTTCAATGGTCTATCTTATTATGGCAGCATCACTTATACCAGCAGTGATTGCAGCGGCTCTTGCACCTGAACCTCTTGCGGTGAAAGGACAACCAAAGACTATTAAAGAGGCTGTGGTGGAGCCTTTAAAAGAGTATTTCTCAAGAGATGGAGCTATTTTGATTCTTCTTTTTATACTCTTTTACAAGATCGGAGATACTATGGCATCTGCCATGACTACCCCTTTTTATCTTGATATTGGATTTACAAAAACCGAAATTGGTGCGGTAGTAAAGGTATTTGGGTTTTGGGCAACTTTGTTAGGATCGTTTGTAGGCGGGGTTATGATGCTTAGAGTTGGCATCAACAAGAGTCTTTGGATATTTGGGATTCTTCAAGCATTATCAACAGCCTGTTTTTCATGGCTTGCAGTAATCGGACACAATGTTTCGCTGCTTTCTGGTGTCATCGCATTTGAAAACATCTCAAGTGGTATGGGAACAGCGGCTTACGTCGCATTTATGGCGTCGATGACAGATCGCCGCTTTACTGCTACCCAATATGCACTTCTATCAAGCCTTATGGGTATTCCACGTGTAATTGCCTCTGCCCCAACTGGTTTTATAGCAAAATATACAGGGTGGACATTTTTTTTCATTTTTTGCACATTGATTGCTATACCAGGCATCATATTTCCATTTTATATAAAAAAGAGATATGAAAAATGAGCTATTTAAGCAAATTGCATCCTACAAAAACTATTTTTTCAAGTAAGCTCAAATTGTCAATTCAAGTTTTACAGAAAATCTAATATCAAACATAAAGCTTAACACAAATACCTACCTATTATAACTCAAGAAAGTTATATCTACTTTTTCAGGCAGCAGAGAATTTTCATAAAGAGATAGAAAAAAATATTCCAACCCTTTAATCTTTGATTCATCTAAGTTGCAATGCAACAACTCAAAATATCGGCGAACATAACTATTGTCTAACCCAAGCCTTTTTGCCCCTGATTCAATAACCTTATCAATGTGAGTATAGCCTTGATTGCGTGATTCATAGAATAGCTCAAGAGCATCTTTAACATCATTATAACGAGAAATTGCAGACTCTTTTCTCACAACCCAAAGAGCAAATACAAAAGGCAGCCCTGTAGTTTCATACCAGAGTTTCCCAAGATCAATACGGTATCTAAATTTTTTCTCCCAAGGCTGAGTCATAGCCGCATCGCCGATAATCATGGCGGCATCAACTGTGAGGTTACAACCACTCTTTGAAACTGCGATGTCATCTGGAATATCTTGAAGAGTTCTTAACTTACCAGTAATAAAATTGGGTCTAATTCCTTTCTGGATTGCAATAAGCCTGACAAGAGCTGATGATGTAGCGGAATCTTGAGTCAATATAATAGTTTTACCATCAAGCTCTTCTATAGGATAATTTGTCATAAGAACGACGCTTAAAACCTCACCGTGAGAAGAGATTGAAAGATCAGGAAGGATCAGAAGTTCTTTATGGTTCATGGCGTAAAATGCCGACGATATAGGACTTATCTCAAGCTCATTATTTTTTATCATGCCATTTAAAACTGCTGGAGGTCCCTCTATCATCTCAATCCAATCTGGTACAAGTCCATGATCTAATCCATAATAGACTGGGGAGGCGTTAATATAGTCAATCTTCCCCATTAAAAATTTTGTTCTTGTTATTGCTTGCTTTTGTTTAGTTATTGCCATTTGTTATATGATAGTTTCCTATATAATAATTTCATGTTTTTGTTTGGTTATTTTTTGC
>JADFXA010000022.1 GCA_015233755.1 Desulfamplus sp.
CTACTAAAATATCATATAGTTGATCACTGTCTTTAAAGACAGATTTCATAGCCTTAATCTTGTTAATATCTGAATTAAGAGCTGACTGGTGCGAACTGATGATTGGGCGTTACCTTGCATCTTTAAACGATTATCGCCCCGAAACTGGTGCTATCTGGCAAGCTGGAGAGCAGACTTCTCGTGCAAATACATTTCTTAAAAACATAATTCAAGAGAGGCAGAATGCTTCTCGATATGCTAAAGAGGCTACATCATTTGCTGAACTTGCATCTGGTGTTTTGCCGGAGCAATGGACAAATATCGACAAAGCTCACTTTAAGCGCCTCTATCTTGCACTTCCATCACCAGCAGCATCAGAGCTGATACCACAAGCAGAGTTGATATGGCTCCTTAACGGAGGCTATGTTACACGGTTATTTTGTGAAGGAAAGCCATATGGACTTGAGATATTTTTCTTAAATGCAGAAAATAGAGTATTGCGTCAAATCACTTTGAACAGAGCAAAAATGGAGAAAATTGAGAAAAATGACGCTATATTTAAAGGGCTGCTTGATGAGATTCCAGAGTTTCAGGGGCGAATATATCCTGCTGAACAATTCTTCAAAGCATTACTTAAACTTCCACAGGATATAATTTCAGATTTAATTACAACTCCTCATAGACTTATTGAACAAAATGGGACTCTTACAAAAGCTGGTATTTGGAACGAAGCTACATCTGGATATATTAAACTTGGTTTTGAATTTAAAGATAATGGAAAAAACACAGTTATATTTATAAGAGCAAGAGAGTGGGCTGTATGGCGGTTAAATAGCAACCTTACGAACGTTCAGAATCAACAAAGTAAGGGAGATTAATTTCAATGCAATTCTTAATAGTTTTTATCCGTTTCTCAAGATTTATTTTTTACACTACTTTAGTGATCATTACGTTATCTTTGATATTGAGCTCTATTGTTATATTTTCTGCTGCAAAAGATTTGCCAAAAGTTCCAAAACCTTTAAGTAGAATCATTGAAACTCCAAAAACAGAGATTTATGCTGCCACTGGTGAGAGGCTAATTACAATTGGTGGCAGAGAGCCAGTCCCACTCTCAAGAGTTTCACCTTATTTTATAAACGCTGTGCTTGCAGTTGAAGACCATATGTTTTGGGAACATCGAGGGATTAATAAACTTAGGACTTTAAAAGCACTCTATGTAACTTTAACCCGTAGAGGCAATAGGGTTGAAGGAGCATCTACAATTACCCAGCAACTTGCGAAAAATCTTTTTTTTAGTTTTGAACGTACATACTTGAGAAAATTTAAAGAGCTGCTCATTGCATTTCAGATTGAATATAGTTGCACAAAAGAGGAAATTCTCCACGCTTATATAAATCAAATATCATTTGGTGCAGGTGCACAAGGTGTTGAAAAGGCGGCTCAGGTCTTTTTTGGAAAATCAGCAGCAGAGCTAACTCTTGGGGAGGCAGCTCTTTTAGCGGGATTACCAAAATCTCCCACAAACTACAATCCATACAGAAACTATGATAAAGCTCTAAAGAGACGTGAAGTTGTTATTGATCGAATGAAAGAAGCAGGATACATAACAGAGGATGAGGCAGAAGTGGTATTAAAAACTCGTCCTGCTCTATGCTCAGAACATGCTGACGCAAGGACAGGCAGCTACTTTTTAGATGCTTTGATAGGTCAACTTATAGAACAATATGGAGTTGATGTTGTATTTCATGGGGGAATTAAAGTTACAGCTACGGTTGATTCAAATTTACAATATGCGGGGGATCAAGCATTAAAAAATGGTTTAGCTCATCTTGATAGTCTAATGGGACTCAAACCTGACGCAGAACCTCGTCCTCAAGGTGCATTAGTAGTTATCGATCCAGCATCAGGTGCTGTCAAGGCAATGGTAGGCGGAAGAGATTACTACAACAGTGAATACAATAGAGCTATAAATAGCAGACGCCAGCCAGGTTCTGGCTTTAAACCATTCCTATATTATGCAGCATTTGAAAAATTAAATTTAAATGGTGCTACAGTTATGGTTGATAGCCCCATTTCAATCCCAGTTATCGGCTCAACAACGTGGCAGCCACTAAATTTTGAAAAGAGCTATAGGGGACGAATTCTTCTTAAAATGGCTCTTACTGATTCAGTGAACACCATTGCCGCCCGCCTTGTGGAAAAAACAGGTCCAAGAGCAGTTATTGATACAGCAAAGTTGTGCGGAATAAAAAGTACTTTAGAAGATGTCTACTCAGTAGCGCTTGGGACATCTGTAGTTACCCCTTTTGAAATGGCATCTGCATATTCTACATTTGCATCAGGCGGAGTTAGGCATGAGCCTTTTATGATATGGCGTGTTGAAGATGCCTTTGGAAGGGTTATTTATGAACATCTATTAAGGGGCAGAAAAGTTCTTGATCCTGAAATTACATATCAAGTTATAGATATGATGAAATCTGTAATTGATAGAGGATCTGGCAAAACTATACGAGAGATGGGTTTTACAAGACCTGCGGCTGGAAAAACTGGAACTACTGACTCTTATAATGATGCTTGGTTTACAGGATTTACACCAACTCTTTGTGCTACTATCTGGACAGGTTTTGACAGAAAACGGACACTAAAAATTGATAATCAACCCGGCATAACAGGCGGAAAAATTCCAGCAACTATATGGGCAGAATTTATGAATGAAGCTATGAAAAATGAACCTCTAAGAGATTTTCCGATTCCTGATGGTATACATTTTGAGGAAGCAGATCTTCTATCAGGTTGTAAGGTCAATAAAGTCTTAGACCAAAATAAAGACAGAACATTGGTTAGCAATACATCAATTACTATTCCTCTTAAAAAAGATCAAAATCTTTGTGATACCCCTTAAATAAGGAACTTAAATCATGATCTATTTTTTAAGGAATATCTCAATAAGGTTGTGTATATCAATTCTTATTTCCATACCAGTTACATTTATTTTCTTTCCAACCATTAAAGAGCTTATTCCAAATTTAAATATAACCATTTTCACTATAACATTTATCGTGTTTATAGTGATACTTACAGGTTATATTATGAATATTATAGGTCAAAAATCTATTTACAAATACATAAATGAGGCAAAAAAATGGGAAAAAGATGGAGCTTTTCATAAAAGCGAAGCTTGTTATCTAAAAGCAATTGAGCTATTTGACTCTTACTTACTTACTATTTTAAATTCTAAAAAAGTATCTCTAATTTTAACAGGTGCTATTGCTAAATTTTCTCTAACTGCGGAATGGCACAATGATAATTTTGATAGAGCTACAATTTTTTTCCTTCTTAAAAAACCTCAAGAGGGTGACATTGCATATCTGTGGCTCAAAAAATTTATAAAACAGAAAAATAAAAATAGAGTAAAAGAAAATCCGTTTACGGAACAGGAAGATAATTTAATAACTACTCTTGCAGAAAGAGAGCCTTTAAACCAAGAGTTAGTTCCTCTTTTAGCTGAAATATTTACGAAAACTCAACGATCTGATTTTGCAGCAAAGAGAGTCTTTGCATTTATGGATAAAAATGCTGAATGTTTTGAGACTTCCCAACAGTTAGAGAATATAAAAAAATCTAACTTTCGTAAAATACCAAAAAGAGCTGATAATTTTGCACTATTTAGACCGTTAGCAATTAAAGAGGTAATAACATGGATATTTTCCATACCAATGCACCTTATCTCATTTATCATTGAGATAGTAGAGTGGCTTGCTCACAACTTATTAGTAATGCCTTTTAAGTATATTTACCGTACTATTGCACTTCGTCCCGCCTTTTGGAGTAACCTGAAAAAATTTGCAATAATTATTTTCATAACTGTTTCTATTGTATTTTCTATAAATACTATATCTCATCTGCTCAAAACACCTCCACCACCAACATCACCACCTCCAAAAACAGTAGTTGAAGGAGATGAAGTTCAGATAGTTCCTCAGAAAAAATTTACAATTCAGATAGCAGCATATCTTGTAAAACCTCATGCTGAAAAATATTTAAATCACTTTGAAAAAAAAGGGGGAAATGGAGGGTATATCACTGAAGTAGAAGGTGGTGGAAAGATATGGTATCTAATAAGAGTTGGACAATATGAAACAAAAGAGATAGCTACAGAACATGGCAATAAATTGAAATCACAAGGTATTATAAAAGATTTTTTTGTAGATAATAAGAGTGGATAAGATTAATTCTTAAATGACCGGATCACTATAGCTCATGATGACAAGATAAGTAATAGTTGTATTTGAGTACAGAAAAATAATCAGCTGATTCTTGATAACTATTTCTGATAATGGTAATCTCAATTCATCAATATCATAAAGTATTAAATGGCAATCATATTTTGTCAAAAATAATTATAACATTTTTAATATAGGGAGATACAATAATGAGTCAAGTTATAAGAGAAGGTGATAATGCAATTATAATACCCGGTATGAGCATAGTGGCATCAATGGCTGAAGATTTTAAAAAAGAGCTTTTGTCCGCAATCCACACATATAATGGGAAATTGATAATTGATCTTGTAGGAGTTGATATGGTTGATTCAGTAGGACTTGGTGTTATTATTGCTGCCCACAATACATTGACTCAAAAAGGAAGTACACTTGAGATTATAAATGTCTCTAACGACATATATGGACTCTTTAGCACTATGAGACTTAACAGACGTTTTAAAATTGAGAAGGCATCTTAAAGTAAATCAAATAACTTCTACATATCCAATTATGCAAAGTACTACCACTGATCACAATCAACAATATTTCCATTCTATTAATAAAAATATCAACTTCAAAATTTATCTAATATAAAAATGGTTAAATAAAAGGAGCGGAAGAATGAAGGTCAGGAAGACAATATTACAAATTGTATTTTTTATCTTTCCTCTGCTCACTCTTGTTGCTGGATGCAGTCAAGATGAAGAAAAAGATGCTTATTCTACTATAAGCAACATGATAGTAGAGAGGAATAAAGCCAGGATGAACAGAGCTGCCCAGAAGTTATCCTCAAAAAAAAATAGTGAGGATGATACTTCACTAACTGAGGATACCTCAATTAATAATAGTCAAACAGATAAAGAAAAGCCTCAGACAATGACTTTTGAAGAAGAGGTTAGGATTGTAAGCACTTCATCTGGCAAAACAATATCTATGGGAACGGCTTATCTTGATAAATCAGGTAAAATTGTTAGTATTAGAATTAAAAAATAGATAATAAAATACATATCTTCTTACTCAAAAATTCAATCAAACATTAATTGTAGGGGCGATCGACAAGTCGCCCCTATTTAATTATCAAAAGTGAATAAGTTTTGTTATGGATATTGCATCTCTTCTTGGAATTATTTCTGGGATTTCGCTTATTATAAGTGCAATCTTTATTGGTGGTGACTTCCACAGTTTTATCAATATCCCAAGTATGATGATTGTAGGGGGCGGAACAATTGCAACCACATTTCTTACTTTTCAATTTAGAGATGTCTATGCAGCTTTTAGAGCCGCATATTTTGTCTTTTCAAAGGATAAAGAAGAGCCAAACGACGCTGTAGCAACTATGATAAGGCTTTGTTATATTAGTCGCAAACAAGGTTTGCTTGAGCTTGGAAAAATCCAGACAAAATCAGGTTTTCTTAAAAAAGCGTGTGGACTTATTGCTGATGGTTCGCCAGAGCATGTCATAAGAGCAGCATTGCTTACGGAAATTGAATCTCTTAAAATGAGACACTATATTGTTCAAGATGTATTTAGAAAAATGGGTATCTACTCACCTGCGTTTGGTATGCTTGGAACATTAATTGGGCTTGTCCAGATGTTAAATAAATTACAAGACCCTGCAAGCATAGGTCCATCAATGGCTGTTGCCCTCATTACTACATTCTACGGTTCTCTGCTTTCAACAATGTTTTTTTTGCCTGTTGCTGGCAAGCTAAAGGCAAGGACAATAATGGAGGTAATTAACCTTGAGATTATGATGGAGGGCGCTATTTCAATACTGGATAATAATAATCCTGTTATTGTTTATGAAAAACTTTCATCTTTTATCCCTGAAAGATCGAGAAAACCAATGGCTAAAATGAGTTTACAAGATAGCTTAGAAAAAATATAATCATCTAATATAATTATATTTTTTCTAAAATTAAAATTCTTGCAAACTAAATTGTTATCCCAACAGAATCAAGGTTTGAATCATGGTTTTGGAAAAAGGCCAATTATAAAAACATGAAAGAGACAAGAATATCTGATTCTCTTATATCAAATGATGATGAAGCTGGTTGGTTAGTAACATACGCCGATCTTATTACATTGCTTTTGGTCTTTTTTGTTCTGCTATACTCAATCTCATCAACTGAACAGGCAAGAGCTGTTTCTGCTCTTAAAACTATAAGAAGCCAGATGGAAGCTAACTCATTCTTTTCAGAATATGTTGATATGTTTGATTTTCCAGATTATGGAAATCAGCAGATCGCACTTGATGAGAGGATTGGCTTGGCCTCAAGGCAGGATTCAATAATAAGAGATGTAAACAAATTTATTACTCAAAACAATAATAGCAATGATTTAACTACCTTTGTTCGTATGGGCAAAATTATAATAAGACTTGATGGGAATTACGTCTTCGAGCAAGGCTCAGCAGAGATCAATAAGGGGTTTATTCCTGTTTTACAAAGACTTCTTGATATAATGTATGACTATCCTGACTATATTTTAAACATAAAAGGTCATACTGATGATACACCCATATCGTCAGAAAAATATACATCAAATTGGGAATTATCATCAGCAAGAGCTATGGAAGTGCTAAAATATTTAATCAGAAATGGGGTAGAGCCAGAAAGGCTTACAGCAACAGGGTATGGCTCTACATTGCCATT
Organism: Desulfamplus sp.; assembly: GCA_015233755.1. Taxonomy (GTDB): domain Bacteria; phylum Desulfobacterota; class Desulfobacteria; order Desulfobacterales; family Desulfobacteraceae; genus Desulfamplus. The sequence continues at coordinate 6,899 of JADFXA010000022.1, forward strand.
AGTTCCAAATAGTTCCCAAGAAAATCGTGAGAAGAATAGAAGAGTCGAGTTTGTGTTAGAAAAAGATGTCTATCAATAGGGGTTTCTGCAAAACGTCACTTTTTAATTTAATTGGATAAAAAATGAGTTTTGCAGGGAGTTTATTCAAGAATCAAAATCTTTAATCTGAGTTATTTTTTCACAACTTTTTTCTTAAGAGCCTCAATTTCACTATTTATCTCTTTCACACCTTTAAAGAATGGTTTATCAAAGTCAGTCTTAAATATGAGATCCCCAACAATAGCATTTCCATCAATTCGAGAAAAAGCAGAGATATATTTAAAAGGTTCAACTATCTTCTGAAATTCTGGCATCATAACAATATTCATCTCAGGCTCTTCAGCAGCAAATATTGGTACAAAATTTTTCACAGCATAGACAGCCTCTTTAAAATCAAGAAAGAATATAGATATATCTTGTTTTAGAGATGTTGTGAGTTTAGTATCTTTAAATTTTTTAATAAAACCATTCTCTATTTCAGAAGACATAGCTTTCTCAAACATCGGTTTTCCAAGTGCAATAGCAAGATCTTTTCCAATAAAACCCGCATATAACTGAACAGGACCTGCTGGGATCATATAAATTTGACTTCCATTTATATCAACTTTGTTCACCATAGATTGATTATCAGGTGGAAGTTTTGCAATCAGCTTGTCAATAACGGCTTTCATTTTTACAGGATCTTTAAATTCTATTGATGCTAAAGTATTAATGTTTGTCATGTTAATACTCATTCCATCATAGGTTCCAAGAGTCAAGTTATTGCCCATATTCTCAATTATATCTTTTTCTACATCAATATCGTAGTCTGTTTTTACAGTTGCAAACTCCTTTTTCATTGTATCAATACTATTTTTATCTAATGTCTCTTTAATCATCTTCCAGTAAGCCTGAATATTCTCTACAATGCCAATTAACAAAAGAGGGTTATCTTTAAGACCTAAAATTAAATCTCTTTTAGGCGTTACTTCTTTAAACATATTTAGCAGAGGAGAATTCTCAACAACATTTAGAATAAAATCAGCTTTTAGGTCTGGAGTTTTAAAGTCAGCAGAAACGCCACAACCCTGATAATATTTTAGATAATTGAAATTAGCTTTATAACTTTGAGCTATATCTGACTTATTATTAGTCTTGTTTGTATCTTTATTTGTATTTGACCCATTCTTTGCAACTGGAGGAATATCATTAGATAAATATTTAACAATATCTGGGTTAGAGCTAAATAGCCTTCCTAAATTTGCATATAAAAAAATGTCATTTGATATATCTGCCTTTTTAATTACATTTACAAACACAGATGAATCTACGAGTTTCTTCTCATGCTTTCCTAAAGTTTCAAAAAAACTTCTTGCATCTGATTCGGGATTTGCACCTATAAACAGGTATCCATCTTTATTTACCATATAAGTTGGCATTGATTTGACATTAGCTTCGTCAGATTCTAATACATCAATCTTTAATTTATTATCTTCTTCTGTTGCATCTTGATTTTCAGACTCTTGCGCAGCCTCTTCACCTTCGCCTCCATCTTCAAGGTCATCAGGTTCAGATGAGTCCTCAATATCAGTATACCAGCTCCATACATCACCTTTTTTAGTAAATTGTGCATCAGGATTATCTTCTTCAACAATCTCCTTAATTTTTTTAACCGCCTTATCAACATCTTTTACAGGCAGAAACAGTATTAAATTCATGCTTGGTGTTTCATCTTTGTTAGTAGAACCACTATTGACAATTTTGAAATCAGATCCGGCAATACCGAAAGGTTTAGAAATATCAAGGCCATTGCTCTCTAACTCTTTTAAATCAAATGGGTTAAATCCAAAATTATTCTTTATCTCTTCGATATTATTTATTGTTTCGCCCATAAATGACTTATCAGTAACTGAAAGGTATTCATAGAATTTTTTTTGTGAAGAAAATTTTATAACAAAGTCGGTTGATTCTGGTAAAATCTTAATTGCTTCTCCAATATCAGTAGAAGAAAAACTTAAACCAACATAAAATGGGTTAAACAAAAAAATAGTAAAAAGTGCGATAATAATTTTTTTCATAATGCCCTCTCAAAATTTTTGAAATTTTATATAGTTGATAGAGATCTCAAACAAGTAGCTGTTTTAATGTCAATTATATCTATTCCATTGCTGTCAACTACTGCATAGGTATAAAAAGATGTTCGTGGGTCTGCAAGAGAACCTGGATTAAGAAATATAATATCGTTACGACTATCTGGGGTGTTTGTAACATGTTTTTTCTCAAGAGAAAAAACATGAGTGTGTCCTTGTATTACTAAATTGACATTTTCGGAAAGTATTTCTGGTGGAATCTGCCTAAAATATTTGTCTCCGTGATGAAGAAAAATTCTGAATTTAATAAAATCAAATATTAAGTTATCTTTGTAGCCAGGAGAAAATATTTTGCTATCACAGTTACCATAGACAAAATAGAGAGTGTTATTAAATTCTGAAATTTCTTGAAGAATACGTTCTGGTTGATAATCAAAATCTCCTGAACGTGGATAACGAGTGCCAAATAGATCACCTGCCACAGCTAAAGCATCTTCAGGCTTAATCATACTTTTAATTGTCAACCACGTGGAGTAGCTTCCATGAACATCAGCAGTTACAACAAGTTTCATTAAATTCTCTTTTTTATAAATCCACTTTTGCTAATAAATCGCTTTTAAATCATCTGTCTTTTAGGAAAAGTGAATGGTATTCCTCTTCTAAAAAATATTTTTTTAAAAGAGAGTTAATAATATTGTAAAGCCCCTCAATTTCTTCATTTTTCAGCCTTGGGATAAATGCTTTCATAAATCTGTCCTCAGAAAATTTTTGAAGATAAAACATAATTGTCTCCTCATCTGTTTTTCTGTCCATACCAAAAGCACCTAACCCTTTATATTGATGTATGAAATTGTGGCTATCTTGTTGTAAAGTTTCATTTTTTAAAGGAGTCATTATTTTATCCAAATTTTAAGCCTATCATTTATAAATTAATGATTAGGAATACTCAATTCTTATATAAAAGTTCTAATATCCATATCTGGAAACTTCAATCTAATCGCTTGAATAACATCATAAATAGATAAAAATATCTCAACAAGTTCGGGATCGAAGTGGTGTCCTGATTCTTGCTTTATCGTAGCAATAACGTCGCTCTCTTTCCATGCTTCTTTATAAACTCTTGCTGAAATAAGAGCATCATAAACATCTGCAAGGGCAACAATTCTGCCGGAAATAGGTATATCCTCACCTTTCATTTTCCTTGGATAACCTCTACCGTTCCACTTTTCATGGTGGGTATATGCAATTTCATAGGAGAGGGCATCAAGCTCTGATACATTTCCACGAAATAATTTCGCACCTTGATAAGCGTGAGTTTTCATAATTCTGAACTCTTCGTCACTAAGTTTTGCCGGTTTTTTAAGAATAACATCAGAAATTGCAACTTTACCAACATCATGCAGCATTGCGGCAATTCTTAAAATATCTTTGTAGTTCTTTATCTCTCTATTCTTAAGATTATGGTACTCTGCCCACTTTTGAAAAATTTCTATAGAGTATGAAGCTACCCTATTAACATGAGAACCAGTCTCCTTAGGGTCACGTAGTTCTGCCATTTTGATCATTCTTAAAATAATTTCACGGGTCATCTTAGCTTTTTCAATTGCAGATGTTGCACTACCCGCGAAAAAATTAAGATAATTTTCATCAGCTTCTTTAAATGGGATAGGGTTGCCCGCCTCATCTTTTGCATTAATAATTTGCATAACACCTATTACCTGAGAGCGCGTAGTAATAAGTGGAATAGTCATCATAGAGTGGGTTTTATACCCTGCAATTTCATCAAAACTGCTGTTAAAAGAATAAGGCACCGTATCATCTAAATTATGAACGTCATCAATCTTAAGTGATTTCCCTTGCAAAGCTACATAGCCTGCTATTGATTTTTCATTCACTGGAATTGAGAAATTAGAGTATATCTGTTTATTGTTAAGAGGATCTTTTTTTTTCAATGTGTCATTTTGCACATAGCTGAAATTGAGCATTCTATTTTCGAGGAGAAAAATTGACCCTGCGTCTGCATTTGTCAGTCGTCTTGTTTTACTAAGAATAGTATCAAGAAGTGAATCAATATCTTTTATATGATTCAATTCATCATTTATTTTTAATAACTGTGTCAGTTTATCATCATTATTATTAAATACTGTATTCAATTTTCCTCCCTTATTTGCCGTTTAATCTTAAAAATGACTGGAAGGGCAAATTTATTGTTGACAACAGCTCTAAATCAATATCCTTAAAAGCTATAAATAATCTTTAAGATTAGTTCAGATAGTCATGGAAATCAACTCAAAAAGAGAATAAAGGAGCTAAATTTTGACAAATAATAGCGATAATATCGATCAATCCTTTAATTTTAGCTTTTTCAAATCAGTAGATAAGAAGCAGATACGTTGGGGTTATATGAAATCTAATACGAGTTGTAAGTATTTCAATAACTTAACAAAAGAATGGGATTTAGCAAAAAAAGATGGCACAACAAAAAATAAAGAGAATATAGAAGATAATTGCAAAGGTATAATTTTACTTTTGAATGGAAGAACTGAATTTATGGAAAAATATAAGTCAGTGGCATCAAAGTTATCTTCTATGGGATACCATGTTATGAGCTTAGATTGGAGGGGACAAGGTCTATCTGTAAGAGAACTTCCTAATCAAGATAAAGGATATGTTAAAGATTTTCAGTTATATATCAATGATCTTGAGCTATTTTTCAATCTTTATGTTGCACCACTATCTATTAAATTAAAACTACCTATAACTATTCTTGCACACTCTATGGGTGGACATATAACACTAAAATTTTTATCTCAAGTTTATGAAGATAAAAATAAAATAGATACGTTAAATATTGAAAAAGTAATCCTTATATCACCCATGATAGATATTATAACGTCCCCAATTAATAAATATTTTGCAGATATTTTTACTAATTGGGGAACTCGTCTTCTTGCAAATATAGCATTAAATTTTAAATTAGGAGCAAGCTATATTCCGGGCGGAAAGGATTATTCAATAGAAAACGCTAAATTTGAAAATAACCCTTTGACACATGATTGGGACAATTTTTGGTTAGAACACAAAGAGATCTCAAAAAATAGAAAACTTGCACTTGGTGGTGTAACATGGGGGTGGCTAAAAGCAGCTTTTGACTCTATTGATGCTCTCAACGATAAGGATATTCTATCTAAGATTAGGACAGCTATATGGATTTTGAGTGCCGAAAAAGATCGTGTTGTATCTAATAAGGCACAAAAACAGATATGCCAAAATCTTCCAAATGGTAAATTTATATCAATACCAAACTCACGGCATGAAATTTTGTTTGAAACAGAGGGTATAAAAACATTACTTTGGGAAAATATAACCAATATTTTGACCAATAACTATATCTAAAGAATAGATCAAAAGCTATTTGTTGTTTAGAACAACATTATCTAACTAAAATATAACAATTTGATAACTTTTTGAAAGTTGTCAAATTGTTATAACAAGAGCTGCGAAATAATTAAGCTATTTTTCTGTTTTAAATTTACCAAGTAATGATTGAAGCTCTTCTCCAATTCTCTTTAATTTTTCAGCCTGTATCTTTAACTCCACAGAGCTATTTGCCCCTTGGCCGGCAGCTGCATTAACTTTTGCAATATCGCTATTTATAGTAACTGATATTTGTGCTGATTCGCTGACATGCCGATTTGCCTCCTGAACTCCATCTGCAACTTGAGCAATGTTTGACGATATCTCAGATGTTGTAACAGATTGTTCTTCTACTGCTGCTGCAATTGTGCTTATAATATTATGAATATCTTCAACAACTTCGGTTATGCTGTTAATCTTTGCAACTGAACTCTTTGTGGTATTTTGAATAGCCTCAATCTTGTTTTTAATATCTTGAGTAGCTTCTGCAGTTTGTCTGGCAAGAGCCTTAATTTCATTTGCTACAACTGCAAAGCCTTTTCCAGCCTCTCCTGCCCTTGCAGCTTCAATGGTAGCATTTAAGGCTAAAAGATTTGTCTGTTCTGATATTTCATTAATAGCTTCTGTAACCTTATTTATATCAAAAGCTGCTTTACCAAGTGTTTCCACCTGTTGTGAAGTCTCTTTTGCCTGTGTAAAGGCTTTTTCAGAGATACCTCTTGCTTTTTCAGCATTTTTTGTAATCTCACTTATTGTGCTTGCCATCTGTTCAGAAGCAATTGCCACCATTGAAAGATTAGTTGAAGATTGCTCCATTGCAGCAGCAACTGAAGTTCTATTCTGGCTAACTTTTTCTGAAGCATCACTAACACTTGTAGCAAGTAAAGATGTCTCTTGAGTCCCTTTTGCTAAATTAGATGCAATATTAAGAAGATCAGATGACGATCTATCCATTATCTTTGCGTTTGAAACAGTATTTTTAATGATATTTTGAAGATTGTCCATGAATCTATCAAACCATTTGGCAAGCTCTCCTATCTCATCATTACTTTTTATATCAAGCCGTTTTGTGAGATCTCCCTCGCCCTCGGCAATATCTTTGAGTCCTCCAACAACTTTATTTATAGGCTTGACAATAGAACTTGCAATAATAACCAGAATAACAGCACACAGCAACAATGCAACAATACCAATAGTTATGATTGACCATGTAAGATCTTTAGATTGCTGCTGTATTTTATCCATAGGTACACTTATGGCAAAACTCCATGGAGTGGCTGTATTACCAATTTGTATTGGAGTAACAATAAAGTAATTTTTTGTGCCTTTTACTATGCTTTTCTTATAAAAAGTATATTCTTCGCCTTTCAAAACAGCCTCTCTGAACTGTTCTTGAAGCTCTTTTGGTTGTCTTTGGACAGCATCCTTACCAATAGAGTCAGAAGCAGGGTGTGCAACCATGATGGCACTGTTAGACATTACAAATGCGTAGCCTGTATCGTAAGGTTTTATCTGTTTTATTAACTCCTGAAACTCTGTAAACACTATGTCAATTCCAACTACACCTAAAATTTTTCCATCAACTTTTATTGGAACAACAACGCTTGTCATCAAAATATCTTTACCGCCAACCTTGTAAAGATAAGGCTCAAAAATTGTCTCTTGACCACTTTTTCTGATAGCTAAATCTTCAGGAGTGTCATAATCTACCAATGGCTCAACTTGAATTTTTCCGTATCCCCTATTCCAATATGGTATGTAACGCCCTGTGGAATCATGTCCCGGGGTATTTGCAAACTCTTCATCTCTGCCATCTAAAGCATTTGGCTCCCAGCATGTCCAAACAGCAAGAAGCTCGCTATGTCTCTCAAGTATTTGTTTAAATATGCTATCCATTACATTTCTATAAGGATTGCCATTTTGTTTAATTCCTTCAAAGGTCTCCGCAAGTGTTCTGGCTATATTCATTCCAACTTCTAAATCAGCTTTAACTTCTCTTCCATATCTATATGCCATCTGCTCCGCAACTTCTCTTCCAAACTTATCTGTTATCTTTCCAGCTTTTATACCAACGAATGAAATAGTTATGCAAAATGCAAACATAACTACCATACCAACGACAACAATAAGCTTTGTTCTAATTTTCATTGTGGTTACCTCACGTTGATAATACTCAATTAGCTTGAGATTAAATGTTGATTAAATATTGATATTGTATACAGTAAAAAGGTATATCATTTATATTCTTTTTATCATCAAAATATAGAAATTAAAATTACAAAAAAGATAAATTGGATTTATAAGAAAAATATACAACAACACCATTTTTCAAGGATAAAAAATGAAATTTAAAATAGGCTCAGGTTATGATGTTCATAGATTAGTAAATGACAGAAGACTTATAATTGGTGGTGTTAATATACCATTTGACAAAGGTTTACAGGGACATTCAGATGCTGATGTTCTTACCCATGCAATTTGTGACGCTATGCTTGGTGCTGTTGGGCTTGGAGATATTGGCAGACACTTTCCAGACTCTGATCCAGCGTATAGGAATATCTCAAGCCTTATTCTTCTAAAACATTGTGCAAATATGCTTGAAGATCGGGGTTACTCTGTTGGAAATATTGACTGCACTATACTTGCTCAATCTCCAAAACTTGAGCCATATAAAAAGGCGATGGAGCATAAAATCGCTGCTGCCATTGAAATCTCTCCAGAATCTGTTAATGTAAAGGCAACTACAACCGAAGGACTTGGATTTGAAGGAAAAGGAGAAGGTATTGCTGCCCATGCTATTGTTTTAATCACTAAGATTTCAAGTTCAAATCGCAGTTCTGTTGCGCCACCAGAGTGAATTATAAATAATTTGTAGTAGTAACATTAATCTCCAATTTCATTTTTCATTTGCCAAACCAAGTTGGAGTTAAAAATAAATTATAGACCATAAATAAATCAGGATAAAAAAATATATGAGCCTAAAAATTTACAATACATTGACTGGAAAAAAAGAGCTGTTTGTCCCAATTCAACCTAACAAAGTTGGCATGTATGTCTGCGGACCAACTGTGTATGATACAAGCCACATAGGACACGCTCGTTCTGTGGTTATATTTGACGTTGTTTTCAGGTGGCTTAAAGAGTCTGGCTATGATGTTTGCTATGTTAGAAACTTCACAGATGTTGATGACAAGATCATAAAAAGAGCAAATGAAACGGGCAAAGACCCAATAGAGATTTCTGAAAAATATATCAAAGAGTTCCACAATGAGATGGACGCTTTAAATGTCCTTCGTCCAACAATTGAACCAAAAGCCACTGAACATATACAAGACATTATTAACTTTATTGAGATGCTGATTGAAAAAGGAAAAGCCTACTATGTAGAAGGTAGTGATGTCTTTTTCTCAATAAGCTCTTTTGAAGGATACGGCAAACTTTCTGGCAGAAACACTGATGATATGATAGCAGGGGCAAGGATTGCAATTGACGAGAACAAAAGAAATCCAATGGATTTTACCTTGTGGAAACCAGCAAAATCCGGAGAACCAGCATGGGATAGCCCTTGGGGACCAGGAAGACCAGGCTGGCATATTGAATGTTCTGCCATGAGTAATCGTTATTTAGGGCAAAGCTTTGATATTCACGGTGGAGGAAAAGATTTGATCTTTCCACACCATGAAAATGAAATTGCACAATCTGAGGCTCTTTTTGGTAAACAGTTTGTCAAATATTGGATTCACAACGGTTTTGTAGATATTAACAACGAAAAGATGTCCAAATCTTTGGGTAATTT
>JADFXA010000230.1 GCA_015233755.1 Desulfamplus sp.
CAATGTCGTCTGCCGTAGCTTTGATGGCAGATTCACCTGAAACAAAGTTCAATATCTCATCAAACTTTGCACGAATATCTTTTATAAGTTCTTCTGAGTTGCAATTCATACTTTATCTCCTTTGAATATGAGTGATTGGATAGTTCACTATATTATACATTGAGAAAGCATGGGGTTCAACTCAAATGAAACACACCCTACTGATATACTTTAATATAATAACCCCTTTTTGTGCATAGCGAATTATGTTGGTTGCAAGCTCAGATGCAGCGGTTGCTATCAAAAATTGTTGAGATTCATTAAATCCTATCTGAGCAGTCATCTGTCTGGTTGTGTAAATCACAATTGCATTGTCAGTAGGTTCACAAACATCAATAGTAATCTCTTCAGTAATTTTATTCATCTGGTAAGATTGCTTAAAGGTTGCATAAAATCTCTCCTTCAATCATAAAAGCCGTCAGTCGTATCATCATCAGCCGTACTGATAGTTTTCTGATAAGTTAATATTTCAAATCCATCTTCTATAGTTACGGCAGTGAGCAGATCGTCAAAATTAACATCAAGGTCTATCAAGGCAGATGCAACTCCTGGCTGAAACCCAACAAAAACCACTTCTGCACCAAGCATTGAGATCATCTCTGCTGTCTCTTTGAGCATTTCAAATGTAAATGAATCTAAAAATTTTACAGCAGCAACATCAATAAGAACCTCTTTTGCATGGGTTGATTTTAATTTTTGCAAGATACTTTTTTGAAGATGGCTTATGTAATCGTCATATACTTCACTGTTTACTGGAACAATAAGGCAACCGTTTATACTCTGAATATTAACCATTGATAGAATTGAACGCTCACTCATTTTTATCAGCTCCAGACCATTTTTATCTTATTGTTTTTTGACCACTTCAAATTTTAATAGAGCAAATGCGTCTGAAAGAGCATCTTCAAGAGTTGAGTTGGTGTTTATCTCGCCAAGATCAATACCCAATTGAACAAGTGTTTGAGCCACTGCTGGAGATATACCAGAAATAATACACCTACAACCCATCAATTTTGTCGCTTTTGCAATTTTAATCAAATGGTTTGCAACAGCAGTGTCAACAGCAGCGACACCCTGAATATCAAGAATAATAACTTTAGATGAATTCAGTGCAATCTGTTTTAACATTGTATCCATAATCTGTTGAGCTCTCATTGAATCAACTACGCCGACAACTGGAAGAACAACAATCCTATCCCAAAGTTTTATCGCAGGTGTAGATATTTCCATAATAATACGGCTCTGTTCTCTCAATTTTTGCTCTTGCCGTACTCTATCGGTAATATCAATGATATATTCCAAACCCCCGATAATATTGCCGTTGTCATCTTTAAGCGGTGCTACTGTATATTCTATATATAAAGTTTTATCGTTTATCTTGACCTCATTACGTGCTGTTGATACTTCGCCGCCTTCCATCACTTTTTTCATTCTGCATTCAGGGGTCTGACAATGGCGAGAATTAAAAATTGAGTAGCAGTAACTACCTTTTATCTCATCAAATGTTTTTCCAAGAAAAGCACAGCCAGCTTGGTTCATAAAAATAATTTTGAAATCATGGGCAACTACCATGACAGGCGTTGGAATCTGCTTTAATACCTCCAAAGCTAAATTTTCATCAATTTCGCTGCTGATTATACTTTTTTGTTCCATATTCATTTATTTAATCCCTAATTTTATTCAACGATTTTATATTTTTGCCCTTTTCCAAGCAGCTCGCGTAACTGATTAATCTCCTCTTTCAGACTAATCATCTTCTCTTCACGGTTGATTGTAAGACGGCTAAATTTCTCTAAATCTTCCATCTGTGCTCTCATCTTCTCTTCAGCATCTTTTCTTTCAGCTATATCTTCTAATGTTACAATAACCTCTGTTGGATTTTCTCCAGCATTAACAGGATTAAATTTCATGTGCAGAGGCACTTTTTTTCCTCCAGTTGCAGATATGTAATCTGTTTCATATTCTGCTGTTTCTCCAGAGATTGATTTTCTAAGAGCCTCTTTCATCCCCTCATCTTTTCCTTGGCTCAATGAGTTAAATCCAATAAGTTTTTCTCGAGTCGATCCCATCAAATCGACAAATTTTGAATTGCAATTGATAATCGTCCCTTCAGCGTTTATGCGAATCATACCTAAAGGGGAGGATTCAAAAATTGTTTTATGCTGCTTTGCACTTTCCACTATTGCATCTTGAATCTTTTTTTTCTCAGTAATGTCCAGAATCCAACCTAAAATACCATCTTCATTATCATATTTTATTGGAAGATATGTGATAAGCATATCTCTAACCTCATGTGATTTATTATACATCTGAATCTCCTCGTTCTCCACTTTGCCTTGAGATTGGATTTTTGAGATCAATATATTACGCACCTCTGGATTTACATAAAGATTTGGAGATGGATCCCCAATATCAACCCCGAATGTCTCTTTAAATTTGGGGTTGGCAAAATGGATTTTTCCTTTAGTAGAAAAAGCAACAGCTATTGGGCTTGTATCAAGGATATATTTAAACTGGGCATGAGAATCTTCTATCTGTTTTTCAGCTTTTTTACGCTCTGTTATATCTCGAACAGAGCCTACAGCAAACCACTCTCCTTCTAACTGAAAAGGAGAGAGCGAGACCTCAACAGGAAAACTTTTTCCAGAACGATTAATTGCATTTATCTGGGTTGTTACGCCTAAAACAGCACCTTTCCCAGTCTCTGCAAATTTTTTAAGTCCTGCTTTGATACTATCCATCATCTCTGGCGGGGCTGCCATATCGTGAAAATCTTTGCTTATTGCCTCTTCTTCTGTGTAGCCAAATAGCTTTTCTGCTGCATGATTCCAAAACATAACTTTGCCTTGGCTGTTTAACATAATAAGAGCATCAGCCATAGCCTGACCCATAGCTTTTATTTTACGTTCAAAATTTTCTCGATCCCTCATAGCTTTGCCAAGACGGTAATTCCAAATTACAATAAATATTATTATTCCAGAGAGAACCGCTCCTCCAATCCCGACAATCAACCAATCAACCCCTTTTTCGTATTTAATGGCTAACCATCTGTTTTTTATTGCTATTTTCTCTTGTTCGCCCATACTTGACAATGATTTATCTAAAGCTGAGGCAAGTAAATACCAATCTTTTCTAACTCCAAATGCAAAATCGTAGTTATAAGGGGTTGATGCTGCTATTCTAAGATTTACGAGTTTAAGGTGGTCTATCATGTAAGCTATGGAACCTAAATTATCAATAAAGACATCGAATTTTCCATCAGATAGCTCAACAAGTGCTCTCTTAATATCAGGAGGAGTTACTAAAAATAATTCAGGATAATCGCGTTTTAAATTTACCTCAATTATCTGCCCTTTAATTACACCAACTTTTAATCCGTGAAGCTCTTTTAAGCCACCTGCAAGCATATCTTTTCGAGATACTATAACTGATGGAAAAGTTGTGTATGGTTTAGTGAAATTCATAAACTTTGCCTGTGCAAATGATGGTATTACTTTGGGGATAACATCAATTTCACCTCTCTTTATCTTCTCTATAGCCTCTGTCCATTGAATATCTCTTTTGGGAAACACATTAAGACCAATCCTCTTTGCAGCCTCAATAATAAAATCAGCACTAATTCCAGAATATATGCCATTATCATCAACATACTCAAAAGGGGGGAGATTACTATCAACTCCTAAACGTATATTTCTATCAGGAATATTATCAATAAAATCTTGTTCCTCTTTAGTTAAAACAACCTGAACAATATTACTTGATTCATTAAATTTAGAGATATTTTTTTGACCATCTTCACTCTTTTGACCTATTAGCCATTTTTCGTGTAGTTTACGTATCTCCTCTTCTGAAACAGCAGCCATTCCCTTGTCAATAATGGAGGCTAATGCTTTATTATCTTTTTTGACTGCAATATGAAGAGGAATTGGTTTGCTCTCCTCAAGTCCAAGTTCGCCGCCAACTTTAAGGTTTGTTATCTGGATTTGTCTTGTGATGTAGTCAACAACAGGCATCAAATCAAATAAAGCATCTGCTTTACCCACAGATACAGCACGAATAGAGGCAGATGTATCAGGAACTTCAATTATCTCTATTTGTGGATGAGCTTTAAGTA
>JADFXA010000231.1 GCA_015233755.1 Desulfamplus sp.
TAGAGATTTTGTAAGAGAAAGCACCTTACAAGCATTATTTAAGCTAAGTGAACCAGTGCCACAACTTGGGGTGATAAGACTTTGTGATAAAATTTGTTCGCGACTTAAACCAATTGACTCTAACTCTTGCACTTGCCCGTTCCACATCTTAAACAGAGAGTCTAAAGTCTCCTTTTCCACGTATTCAGGGTTTGCGGTAGGAACTATTCCCCACGCAAGAATACCGCCCCTTTCTATAAATTGCTTTAGTGGTTCACGGTATAAAATAAGCCTGTCAAAGTATGAGTAAGCATCAAAATTTATAATGTCTGTGCCAGATTCTAAAGCAAGTGTCCAATCCCCATTTGCACATATATGGATACCAGCAACGCCTCCAGCTTTATGAACCGCATCAATTCCCTCTCTAAGCGACTCTGTAATCTGCTCTCTTGTAATACTGATATAAGTTGATGAACCGAAACCTACAACTCCAGGCTCATCAAAAAAGATAATTGGCTTACAAGGAGTTTTCAACTTTAAGAGTTGAATTGTCTGCCATCTTGCGTTCATTGCAACCTGTTTAGTTACAATGTCTCTCATACGCTCATCGTAAAAAAGAAGCCGTCCATTTTGATCTTTAACGCCAATACCCATTGTAATTGGTCCTGTAACCTGACCCTTTACCGCAACAGGCACATAAGGAAGATTTTTAATAATCTCCATAAAGACCCAAAAACCTTTTGCAGTAACCTCAGTTAGGGCAAATCTTGAGTCATCTACAGTTGATTTTAGAGTTGTACTGTCATAGACATCGCAATCTTGTGATTCTAAAGAATGGTTCTCAAGAATTGCCATATAAGATTCATAAAAGGCAAGAACTTCATCTTCAAAGCTCTCTCTTGTTGTATCAATATAAAAAATCTTATCTTTAGATAAATCGCTCTCTTTTATAACAAGCCCCGGCATTCCTGATAAAAACTGATACAACATTCCCTCTTCTTTATAAATTGGTAATTGAACCCACAAAGGAATCTCAGGAGTATATTCAAGCATAAGTTTAGTTGCATCAATATGGTTATCCATAGGCAAACTGCCAACAAGAAGGGGCAGGCAGTTTGGTTTAAAATCGGTCATGGTAAAATACTCCTTTTAGTAAAATATTTCTGAACTGCCTAAAATTCTTAGGCTTAAAGATTTGAAAGATTTTAGAAAATTGTTAAATTCATTTTATTAAATTTGTGCCAATATCTTATGGTTGAAAACAGACTTTTAAAAATGAGATAGCGTAACTTTAAGATGATCAATCCAGATATTTATAAAATCATCAAATTCAGCGGTTCCCTTTAAAATTGCTTCGGATTCTATACCAGCTTTAGTTAAAAGTGATTTCCAAGAATCTGCATCATCTCCAGCCATATCATTTTTTGCATGATCTCCAGCAACAGACATAAAAGGCATTAAATATGCTTTTTTTATTTTCTTATTCAGCATCAATTCCTTTATATCGTCAATCTCTGGATAGCCCTCAACTGTTCCAACAAAGATGTTTGAGTCTTTAAGCTGAATCTGAAACATGAGTGCGGCATAAAAAGCATTTGCAGGGTGTGGTGTGCCGTGTCCCATAAGAACAACTGCTTCGTTTGCCTTTCTTTGTTTGGGGATATTTTTTAAAATTGCATCAATAACTTTAACTATATCATCTTGAGTGGCCATAAGTGGATAACCTAATATTATCTTTTCAAATCCTCCCATATATTTGAATGAATCAATAACTTTTTTCAGCTCATCATACTCTTCCCCTAAAATTGTATGAAGGCTTTGCACAGCAACATGAGTAAAACCTTCTGCTCTCATTTTTCCTAACGCAACTTCAGGGGCATCAAGGATTTTACCCTGTTTTGCAAGTTTATTTCTGATTATGTGAGATGTGTATGCCCAATAAACAGGAACATCGGGAAACGCAGCTTTTGTCTTTTTATCAATATTATCAAAAGATATTTGGGAACTCTCCTCACTCGATCCAAATGCTACAAGCAAAATTGCCTTTTTAACCTCTTTTTTCTCTCCATGTTTTGCTGATGCTTCACCTGCAACAATAATGGTACAAAAAATTACCATAATAAAAACAGCTATTGTTGAGATTCTTCTTTCCATGATTTTTTTCAATACAAATAGTCTTTTCATAGGTTAGCTCATTTTTTAGAGTTACGGACAAATTCTTTGCGTGGAGGGTTCATAGCGTAGAGCATTCATAATAATTTTCAAGGAAGGTAAGAACAGCAATAGTCAGTTACTTTCCTGACTCTCAATCCAAATTTTGATTGAGCAGGAACTTCAAAAGAGTCTCCATCTTTAAAGGTTTTCCATCCCTCATCTCCCGTTAAAGAGACATCAAGTTCTCCAGCAATAATTTCCATGATCTCTTTACAATCAGTATTGAATTCATAATCCCCTGGAAGCATTATACCGAGAGTTTTACGGGAGCCATCTGGAAAAACAACCGAGCGGCTTGTAACAGTTCCATTAAAATAAATATTTGCCTTTTTTATTATAGTAACACCCTTAAATTCTGTCATAATCATCTCCATTAAATTAATATTTTTTTAGATTGACGGGTAAAATTGTTGCGGGGAGGGCATATATTATACCCTCCTGCATTTTTTTTAAACAAACAGCTGTTTGTTTAAATCTGTTTCAACTTTTAGGTTGCATGGCATAAAGCTAAAGAAGAGATTTTGCCTG
Source organism: Desulfamplus sp. (assembly GCA_015233755.1). Taxonomy (GTDB): domain Bacteria; phylum Desulfobacterota; class Desulfobacteria; order Desulfobacterales; family Desulfobacteraceae; genus Desulfamplus. The sequence goes on from JADFXA010000231.1 coordinate 2,722, forward strand.
TTTAACAATATTTTGTGCGTTTATTCCATACTCTTCAAGTACCTTTTCACCAGGGGCGGATGCACCAAACTTATTGATTCCAATAACTTTTCCACTATCACCAACATAACGTTCCCAACCCATTGTAAGACCAGCTTCAACAGCAAGCCTCACCTTTACATCATGTGGTAAAATTCTCTCTCTATATGGTGCTGGTGCTTTTTCAAACAGCTCCCAGCTTGGCATACTTACAACCCTTGCTTTTATACCATCTTTCTCAAGCTCAATTGCAGCATTAACGCAAAGATGAACTTCAGAGCCAGAGGCAATTAAAATAATATCAATATGTTCGTTATTAGCAACATCTCTAATGATATAAGCACCATAAAATAGAGAGCCATCTTTACCCGTTTTATCTCTATCTAAAATTGGGAGATTTTGGCGGCTTAGTATTAAAGCAGTTGGAGCATCAAGAGTAGTCAATGCAGCTCTCCAAGCATCTGCTGTCTCGTTGCCATCTGCTGGACGAATCACATTAAGATTGGGGATTGCCCTTAAAGATGCAACATGCTCAATCGGCTGATGAGTAGGTCCATCTTCACCAACTGCAACACTATCATGGGTAAAAACATAAATAATTGGCAGTTTCATCAAAGATGCAACTCTTACTGCTGGTCTAACATAATCGGCAAAAACAAGAAATGTTCCTCCATAAGGACGGATACCGCCATGAAGATACATACCAGACATAATTGCACCCATTGCGTGTTCACGAACACCAAAACGGATATTTCTACCTTGATAAGACTCTTTTTGAAAATCGGCAAAACCTGAAAGATAAGTGTTATTTGATGGGGCTAAATCAGCAGAACCACCCATAAGAACTGGCAACTTTTTTGCAATTGCATTTAAAACTTTACCAGAAGCTGCACGAGTTGCAATTGGTTTATCTTGTGTTGTAAAAGTAGGTATTTCACTATCCCAACCATCTGTTAAATAGCCGCTTATAGCATCGGCAAATTGACCTGCAAGTTCAGGAAATTCCGATTTATAATTATCAAAAACTTCTTGCCACTTCTGCTCTTCAGCCTCTCCTTTTTCTACAACTTTACGACATTGGGTTAAAACCTCATCTGGCACATAAAAATCTTTATCTACAGGAACTCCATAAAACTCTTTTACCAATTTGATCTCATTTGCTCCAAGTGGTGAACCGTGTGCCGCAGATGTTCCTTGTTTGTTTGGGCTTCCGTAAGCAATTTTGGTTTTAATTTTTATAAGAGATGGCTTTGCTGTCTCTTTTTGAGCCTCTTCAATTGCTGAGCCAATTGCACATGTATCATTGCCGTCAGGAACAACTATAACTTGCCAATTCATCGCCTCAAATTTTGCTTTTACATCCTCTGTAAATGCAATTGATGTGCTTCCTTCAATT
>JADFXA010000232.1:0-2111 GCA_015233755.1 Desulfamplus sp.
TATCAAACGTATTAGAGCCATTTACTTTTGTGTCTAACACATCGGCGTGGATTTTAAGATTTTGCCCGTTAAGGTCATCTTCAAGTTTATTAAGTATAGCCTCAAGAGTAAGGTTAGTTGGATGCTCAACAACAAAAAATCCTGCAAACTGATTCTGTAAAATCATCTGGTTCACATTTTGAAGATTGCAATCCATAATATATAGACTCTTGGAAACAGAGGCTATAATTCCAGGTCTATCTTTTCCAATTACTGTTACGATAATTTTATCCATAAAATTTAAAATTTTTCTCCTATCAATTCAAATTTTGGGATTTTCACCCAAATGTTTAACTATCTCAATTTTTTATTTGTTCTAAACAAACCTCTTCATAATCTCGTCAATTACAATATCCACATTTTCAGGCGTAACATTAAAATCAAGACAATGACGCTCTGCTATTGACCTTCTGCCAAAATCATTCATATCGTCCAAGCGAGAGAATAGGCCTGTCCGTCTCCCAACCTGATAAAGCATCTGCTCCTTTGGACTCATATTTATAAATTTACGTATAACATTAGTCATCTTTAGTTTATCCTCAGGCAGCTTACCATCAATCTCCTCAAAAAGATTTAAAATATGGTCACTTTTTATTGTTGTCGTTATACCTTCAAGGTTCTCAAGAAAAAGCAGCGTCTCTTGTGCTGTCTCTTTATCTCCTAATTTATTGAAAATACCAGCACTCCAGTCGTTGAAAAGATCACCAGCAGGCGTTATTGCAAGGGTTCTTAATCTTACAAAATCGGCATTTATCTGATTAAGAGCATCAGCACTTTCCAAAGCATGTTCTCTTGACAATTCCCTTCCACCAAGACCTGGCATATAATACTCTGAAAGTTCAATACCAGCGTGTTTTACCTTTTGTCCAGCACGGATATGAGTTGCCTTATCAACCCCTTTTTTCATAAGAGTTAAAACCTTATCAGATGCTGACTCCATTCCAATATGGATTCTATTTAATCCAGCTTTTGCTATCTTCTCAAGATCATTATCTTTTATGCGGGCAATTGTGTGAGAACGGGCATAAGATGTTATCCGTTCAACCTCAGGAAATAACTGCCTTATGTAAAGAAGAATCTCAACAAGGTCATCTGGCTTTATAATTAGGGAATTAGAGTCTTGCAAAAAGATAGATTTCATACCATTTCTAAACCAGCTTAGTGCTGAGTAAAATGCTGTTTGCTCTCTATCATCAAGGCTATTGGGGTGTATATGGTTATTTTTGATCTCATTTATATATTTGCTGACAGTCTCTATATCTTTTAATACATGGGAAATAGGGCGAAGTGAAAATTTTTTTCTTCTGTAAATTCCACAAAAACGGCAATGATTCCAAGGACAATTTCTTGTTACGCGGATTAAAAGACTTGATGCTTCGCTTGGAGGTCTTATTGGTCCAAGTTCAAAGCCTTTATAAGGTTCTTCTTCCCTTTTTGGTTTAAGAGAAATTTCTTTTTTATCTTTTTCTGTAACCATATCTTTTGAATTCCTTAAATTTTATAGCCAGAGACTGAATTTATTTTGCCGTTCTGTAAAGGCGTAAACTATTAGTAACAACAGAGATACTTGAAGCTGCCATTGCAACTGCTGCAAGTATCGGATGGAGCTGCCGTAAAAAATTAGGAAAAATATCAAACGGGGCAAGAACTCCAGCAGCAATAGGAATAAGAACTATATTATAGATAAATGCAAGAAAGAGATTTTGCCGTATAGTCTTTAAAGTATCTTTACTGATTCCAATCGCTTTTGGAATACCTATAAGATTTCCACCTGAAAGTATAATATCTCCAGCCTCAATTGCTATATCTGTACCTGTTCCTATTGCAAAACCAACATCTGCAATTGCAAGGGCTGGTGCATCATTTATTCCATCTCCAACCATACCTATTAATCTATCTTCTTTTTTAAGCTCTTTTATTTTATCTGCTTTCTGTTCAGGTTTTACTTGGGCAACTATATCGTTCTTATCAATACCTACCTCATTTGCAATTGCAATTGCGGTATTGAGATTATCACCTGTAAGCATAACAACCTTAATACCTTCATTGTAAAGCTCTTTGATAGCTTGCGG
>JADFXA010000232.1:2119-4120 GCA_015233755.1 Desulfamplus sp.
GCCTGTAAGCATAACAACCTTAATACCTTCATTGTAAAGCTCTTTGATAGCTTGCGAAGATTGAGGTTTTACGGCATCTGCTACAGATATAATCCCTAAAATAGAACTCTCTGTTGCCATAACCATCACTGTTCTACCCTTGTTTTGCAAGTTTGAAATAAGCTCTATTAAATCTAACCCTTTACTATTTTCTCTAAAAGAGTCTGATTTTAAAGAGTTGGCTTTCAACAGCTCTTGTTCAAACCAATCTGGCTTGCCAAATCTTAATGGTATTTCATTAATTTCAGCCTCAACACCCATACCAGCATGAGCTTTAAAATCAACAGGCTCGTATAGTGCCAACCTCTTTTCTATAGCGAAATTGACAATTGCCTTTCCAATTGGGTGTTCAGAACCCTTTTCAACAGATGCAGCATAAATAAGCAGCTCATCTTCAGATAAGAGTTCTTTTAAGCTATTTTTATTAGATTTATCTAAAGTATTTAACAAGATAATATCTTTAACAATTGGCTTTCCCATAGTTATTGTACCTGTTTTATCAAGCACAATGGTTTGAAGTTTTGCTGCCTTTTCAAGAGCTTCACTTCGTTTAAATAAAATTCCATTTTCAGCTCCCTTACCTGTTCCAGCCATTATTGCAGTTGGAGTTGCAAGACCTAAAGCACATGGACAAGCAATTACTAAAACTGCAACCATTCTTATCATGGCTGGCACAAACTCACCTGTTGTTACCCACCAAATTCCAAAGGTTATAAAGGCAATTGCTATTACGGAAGGGACAAAGATTGCTGCGACTCTGTCAGCTAAGTCTTGAATAGGAGCTTTGCTTCCTTGAGCCTCCTCTACTAATCTTATTATCTGTGCAAGAGCTGTATCTTTACCAACATGAGTTGCTCTAAATTTTAGCAACCCATGTCCGTTTACAGTTCCACTAACAACTTTATCCCCTATTTTCTTATCAATTGGTATTGACTCTCCAGTCAGCATTGACTCATCAACTGTTGAGTTGCCTTCTATGATAATACCATCAACTGGAACTCTCTCTCCGGGGCGGATGAGAATAATATTATCTATGCAAAGCTCAGATATTGGTACCTCTCTCTCACATTGAGATAAAGTTCCATACCCATCAATTATATTTGCACTATTGGGTTGCAATGCCATAAGTTTTTTTATGGCAGCACCTGTCTTGCCTTTAGTTCGAGCCTCTAAAAGTTTTCCAAGTTTTATAAGGGTAATAATTAACGCTGATGTCTCAAAATAGACATGATAAGAGTGGTGATTAGATGTTGAAGAGTCTGAAAACAGCCCAAGCAAAATAATAGCTATTGAATAAAAATAGGCAACAGACGAGCCAGAAGCAATCAGAACATCCATATTTGCGCTTCTGTTTTTAAGGCTTTTGAATGCACCAACATAGTAATCCCAACCTGTGTAGAACTGAACAGGTGTAGCTAAGAGAAAAAAGAGCCAATTGACCCATGACGCATGGCTCCAACTTCCTGTTAATCCAAAGTCTCGTGCCATACTCAAAAAAAAGAGGGGCAAAGCAAATATTGCCCCTGTAACGAATTTTCTGGTTTGGTTACGTATCTCCTCTTGACGCTCAATTTCACTTTCACCTGATTTAAGAACTTTAAAACCAAGCTCATCTATTTTGCTAATGATGTTATCAAGAGCTATCTTTTGAGGGTCAAATGCTATGAGAGCTTGCTCAACTGCAAAATTTACTTCAATCTTGCTGACACCGTTAAGGTTACCAACATTTCTTTGGATATTTGCAGCACAGTTTACGCAGTGCATACCTGCAATTGGAAGAGTTACTCTTTTTTCAGCCATAATTTTATTCCTAAATAAAATCCTACTGTAAATAAATCCGTGCCAATCCGTAATTATAAAACGCCCACAACTGCCAGCCCAAACATCTGTTATCAGCCTTCCCAATCTTCCAGATGCAAACCACTTACTCTTTCAAACTCACGAGTATTATGCGTTACAAGA
>JADFXA010000233.1 GCA_015233755.1 Desulfamplus sp.
TAAATAAAAATCCTGGTCTATGGAAACAACGTCATAAATTAGAGGAATTTGATATTGATAGTATTGAGGAGTATGACGAATTAGAAGATGACGCAAGAGATGCTTTGGAAAATATCCTTTCAGACCCTCGTAAATTCAAGCTGTTTACTACGGCTAACAGTTTGCAAGAGATTCAACAAGAGGCTGAAGAGGTAAAAAAACTGTTTAAAATGGCTGAAGCACTCTATAACCGTAAACAGGAAGAGAAAAAGTTTCAAGAGCTGCAAGAGCTGCTTAAATCCAATGGTGTTTTGGATCATGGTGAGAAGTTAGTTATTTTTACCGAGCATAAAGATACTTTAATCTATTTAGAGGATCGTCTTACAAAAAGCGGGGGTTATAACGTAGTAACCATTCATGGAGGCAAGATGGTTGATGAACGCAGGCAAGCTCAATCAGCGTTTGTCAGACCTGATGTTCAGATTCTTATTGCTACAGATGCAGCAGGAGAAGGGATAAATTTACAGTTTTGCAGATTGCTTATAAATTGGGATATTCCTTGGAATCCAAATCGCTTAGAGCAACGCATGGGACGTATTCATAGATATGGGCAAAAAAAAGATGTGTTGGTCTTTAATATGGTAGCAAGCAATACTAAAGAGGGTAAGGTTTTAGAGAGGCTTTTAACAAAACTTGATATTATCCGTCAAAGTATAGGCGACAACCGCGTTTATGATGTTATTCAAGATGTTTTAGAAAATATAAGTCTTGATGCTATTATTAATTCTGTCTTTAATGGGAAAGAATCTGAATTAGATGAATTTTTGGCTCAAGATAATGAGACGCTAAAACAAAAATTTACTGAAAAGATAAAAGATCAAAAGGAAAAATTAGCTCACAGCACAGTTGATTACAAAGATGCAAAGATATTAAAAGAACTCTCTGATGAGACCCGTTTGCAGCCAATTTATATCCGTCTATTTTTTGAAAAGGCTTTTAGAAATTTAAACGGAGAATTTACAGAGTTAAGAGCAAATATTTTTAAAATAGATAAACTTCCTGAGCTTGTTTCTGAAACTCTTAGCCGTGATTATAATATCTTTTCAGATACTATCCGTTCAGTTCTCTTCTGTTTTGATAAACAGGTTTTCTTAGATTATCAAAATATAGGCGATTTAGGTAAAGTCCATTACATAAATCCGGGTAATCCTCTGTTTGATACTCTGCTTAAAGTTGTGCGTAATAAGTATCGGGAAGATATGCTAAAAGGCACGATTCTTATTTCGCCAGATGATAAAGAAGAGTATTTTGCATTTTTTGTGAAATCTCAGATTGTTGATAACAGAGTGAGTAAAAAAGATGAGAGCGTTACTGATGAACGTCTTTTAATAGTTGCCAAAAAACAAAACAGCGATTTTCAGGTTACCTCTCCAGCAAAGTTTATTGATCTTCATGCTCCTGTCCATTTTGCAAAAGAGATTTTTCCGCCAATTCCAGTTAATAACGATGAGGTTGTAAACTGGAGCTATATGAACATTACTCAAAAACAGTTTGAAGATGCTAAAACCATTATGCAAAGAGATATTTCAGACCGTAGAAGGTATTTAGAAACTGCATTTACACAGGTGATTACTGAATTAAGTATGCAGATTAATGATCTACAAGGTAAACTTTTCTTTGACCCAAAAGTATCTGAAAAACTTAAAAAAAAGCAGGAACGTTTAGAAGAAATCCAAAAAAAGAAAAAAAGCCGTTTGGAAAATTTAGAGCTTATATCCCAGTTAAGCCCCAAACCTCCTGAAATATTGGGTTGTGCATACGTTGTTCCGTTGACTCAAATAGAATATCATAGCCATTATGGTATGAGCCGTGATGATGAAGCTGAAGCCATTGCCATGAAAACAGCAATGGATTATGAAATCTCACAAGGTTGGACACCAGAAGATGTATCTTGCAACAATGAAGGTTATGACATCAGCAGCATCAGCCCAGAGTATATAAAACGATATATTGAGGTAAAAGGCAGGAGCGGGTCAGATGGCAGTGTCATGGTCAGTGAAAATGAGATGAACAGATTAGCACAGTTGGGGGATTCTGCATGGCTTTATATTGCTATTAATTGTAAAAGCAAGCCAGAACTTTGCAGAATCCAAAATCCTGCAAAGAGTTTAAAATTTGAACTCAAATCAAAAGGGGTTCAATATTTTCTGCCAATGGATGAGTGGAGAGCAAAACTTGATATTGATAAAAAACAGAAGGAGCGTAATTTATGAAAGGTGAGCTAACAGCAATCATTGAAAAAGCACCAGAAGGCGGTTATTGGGCGATATGTCCTGAAATACCAGGGGCAAATGGTCAGGGAGAAACAATTGAAGAGACTAAAGAGAGCTTGAAAGAGGCAATAAAACTGATTCTTATTGAAAAATCTTGATGCTGAATAAAAACTGGACACAATACAATGAGCCAACCAAAAAAACTAATCGAAGCTGCTATACCAATAAAAGAAATCTCTGCTGAAAGTGTGCGTGATAAATCCATTCGTCATGGTCATATTTCAACTCTTCATTTGTGGTGGGCAAGAAGACCCTTGCCTGTCTGCCGTGCTGTGGTATTTGCAAGCCTTGTTCCTGATCCTCTTGATGAAAACTGTCCTCAACCATTTAAAGATGCTGTTGATATTCTTCTTGGCAAAGCAAACAATCAAGGCGACCCATACAAGCCATATTCTGATATTCCTTGGACAACCATTTTTGACCCAATGGAAGATAATCCAAGAAACCGCCTTCAGATGTTTATTGGTAAATTTTCAGATGATATGCAAAAACATCTTAAAGGCAATGCTCCAAAACCTGCGGCTGGAAAAATGCTTTCTGATTACTCTCTTATCAAATGGGATAACAAGAACAATGAAGAGATTATAAACAAAGCAAGAAAACTTATTTTTGTAAGTTATCAATCATCACAAAACAGTGCTGCTCTTTCAGCTCAAGAGTTATTGATTCAATTTGATCTGCTTTATGGAAATATCAAACAAGCTGAAAAAGATTTTTACTCATTGTCTGACCGTCATCTTGATTCTGAGCTTTCAAGAGCTAAAGCAAAAAATTTAGAAAATGCAATAAACGCATTTCTTGAAAAAATGCCAAAAGTCTTTGATCCTTTTGCTGGCGGCGGAGCAATTCCTCTTGAAGCTGCACGTTTAGGGTGTCAAAGTTTTGGTAATGACTTAAATCCTGTTGCCCACATCATTCAAAAAGGTAGTTTAGAATTTCCGCAAAAATACGGTAAACCCATCACCTACAGTAAAGCAGAGTTTATAAGGCTGTATGGAGAAGATGAATATATCAAGGCTCTCAAAAATCAGACAGACAACCAGACAAACAATCAACTGGAAAGCATAAGCAGCGAACAAATTACTATAAATAACCGTTTATCGTTTGATGTGGAATTTTACGCCCGCAAACTCTTAAAACTTGCAGAAGCTGAAATTGGTCAATACTATCCGGCTGATGAAAATGGAAACAAACCAATTGCCTATTACTGGGCAAGAGTCGGCACTTGTTCAAATCCAAGTTGCAGAGCAGAAGTGCCTTTGCTCAAAGGCTTTTATTTAGCAAACACCAAAACAAAACAGGTCTATTTAAAGCCAATCATCAAAGGAACTCAGATTGATTTTGAAATAAAGAGTGGTAAATATGATGAGGATGAATGGATTGGCTGGAATAAAAGGGGAAATCTGAAATGCCCTTGCTGCGGTAACATTACAGACGTAAAACAGATTAAACAGCAAAACATTAATGGCGGCTTGGGTGAAAGACTTTTAGCAGTTATTGTTGATGGAAATAATACTAAAGAATATAGATTGCCAACTGACGATGAAATCAACATTGTAAGATTCATTCCTAATGCAGAACGCCCAACAGAAAAAATGCAGCGAAATTCAGCAGGTGGCGATACTTTTAGTTGGGGTGTAACTGAATGGGGACAAATGTTCTCCCCTCGACAACTCCTATCCATGCAAACTTTAGTCTCCAAATTACAAGAAATCAAAGCAGAGCTAAAGCCGCAACAAAACGAATACGCAAAGGCGGTGGTAACTTATTTGGGGATTTTGGTGGACAGGCTTACTG
>JADFXA010000234.1 GCA_015233755.1 Desulfamplus sp.
TTTTGCCTGTATTGTGATGGAAAAGAGTTATAGGAGCTTGTAGTTCCTCTTGTTGTATTTAGTTTAAGCAAGAGAAAATCAATTTTTTTCTGAATATTTGCCCTCTTTTTAAGATCAACTTGATTTGACAACGTGCTGCTGTCAGATTGAGTGCAACTCTCTTCATCAATTGATTTGAGAATATCTTCAAGTTCTTTTATCTGTTTTCTTAATTCAACTTCTGGTGGAAGAAAACCTGAGTTCTTCAAAATGCGATGTACCATTCTAAACTCATCTGGAATGGCCATATCATCAAGATTTAAAGGTTTTCCCTGACCCGGCAAATTGTCTAACTCTCCATTTTTTTGTGCTTTTAATATTCTCTCTTCAACTAAAGACTCAAATCCTGAAAGCATATTAAAGTTCTCTCTTTATATTAAAATTATGAATTGTGAAAAGATTAATAAAAATGGCTTGATACTATAAAAAAGATGCTTGGTTTGCAAGATAAAAGCACTCTTATTTTCTTGACACTTTATAACTCCTACTATATCAATTATTCCTTTATTGATTGATGTAAAACTAATACCGATATTGTTTTAAGATACACCTCTTAAATATAATAAAATGAGTAAAATAAAATGAGTAATAAGAAACCAAACATTTCAAACATAAGAAATATAGGCATCATGGCAGCACATTGATGCTGGTAAGACAACCGTAACCGAGCGAATTCTCTACTATACAGGCAAGTCACACAAGATCGGTGAAGTGCATGATGGTGAAGCTGTCATGGACTGGATGGAAGATGAGCAAAATCGAGGCATTACCATCACATCAGCAGTTACCACCTGCCAGTGGAAAAATGCACAGGTTCAGATTATTGATACCCCAGGTCATGTTGATTTTACGATTGAAGTTGAACGTGCTTTGCGTGTTTTAGATGGGGCAGTTGGTGTATTTTGTGCTGTTGCTGGCGTAGAACCTCAATCAGAAACTGTCTGGAGACAGGCTGATAAATATGGTGTGCCAAGAATTGCATTTATCAACAAAATGGATCGTATTGGAGCTGATTTTTATAACGCCGTTGACATGATACATAACAGGCTTAATGCAAACCCTTTGCCTCTTCAAATTCCAGTTGGAAGTGAAGATTCATTTACTGGGGTCGTTGATCTTGTTAACATGAAACAGATTACATGGGATGATGATACCCTTGGCGCAGAATTTTCTATATCTGAAATTGACTCTTCTGATCCAGAAACTGTTGAAAAAGCAGAAGAATATAGGATAAAACTTCTTGAAGCTGTCTCAGAGTTTGATGACAACATCATGGAGAGATACCTTGCTGAAGAGGAAATTCCAGCTTCTGACCTTATTAAAGTTATTAGACAAGCAACTATTGATAGAAAAGTTGTCCCTGTTTTGTGTGGCACCGCTTTAAGAAATAAAGGTGTCCAACCTCTTCTTGATGCTATCAAAGATTATCTACCAAGTCCCGCAGATATTCCGCCTGTAAAAGGTGTTCATCCACATACCCACGATACGGTTGAGTATCCGCCGCAAAAATCAGTACCATTATCAGCTCTTATCTTCAAAGTCTCAATGATTGAAGGTAGAAAACTCTGTTTTGTTAGAATATATAGTGGCAAGATGGTTGCTGGAGAAGATATTTTTAATCCGTGGCTTAAGAAAAAAGAGAAGCCGTCCCGCATATTTCAGATGCATGCAAACAAAATGGAGAGAATTGAAGAGGCAGTAGCTGGAGATATTGTTGGCGTAATGGGGCTTAAAGATTCATCAACTGGAGAGACTCTCTGTTCATCAGCCAACCCTGTTCTTCTTGAAAGAATTGAGTTTTACAAACCAGTTATATCAATTGCAATTGAGCCAAAAAGCCATGCGGATCAAGAAAAACTTGAAGATGTGTTAAAAAAATTCACTATGGAAGACCCAACGCTTGCGGTTAAAACTGACGAAGATACAGGGCAGACCATTCTTTCAGGCATGGGAGAGCTTCACCTTGAAATTATTATAAGCCGTATGATTCGTGAGTTTAACACCAATGTAAATGTTGGCAAACCTCAAGTTGTTTACCGTGAAGTTATGGAATCTGCCTCAACGGGTCATGCTATTTTCGAACGCGATATTGCAGGAAAACCACACTTTGCAGAGCTTGAGATAACACTACATCCTTTAGAGCGTGGAGCTGGAATTAAATTTACAAACAATCTAACTAAAGAGACAGTTCAAGGTTATGCAGAGACAGGTAGAAGTGCAGCAGAGAACCGTCGTAATGCTGCTGCAGGAGCTGTAGAGACCATTCTTCCAGTTGAGTTTATTGCTGCAATTGAAAAAGGGGCAAAAGAGGCTCTTGAGAGTGGCTTCTTAAAAGGTTACCCAGTTGTTGATACTGAGGTTGTTGTAAAAAGTTGTTCGCTAAAAGAAGGTGAAAGTTTTCCGCTTGCATTTTCAGTTTGTGCCTCAATGGCTTGTAAAGATGCAATGGAAAAAGGAAAGATGGCTCTATTACAGCCAATCATGGAGGTTGAGGTGCTTGTTCCTGATAACTATATGGGCGATGCTATATCTGATCTTAACACAAGAGGTGGAAAGATTGAATCCATTGCTCCAAGGTCAAATATTCAGGTTATCAAGGCAACTGTGCCGTTATCTAAGATGTTTGGATACTCAACGGCTTTAAGATCAGCAACTCAAGGCAGAGGTAACTTTACTATGAAATTTTCACGTTTTGGCAGGGGATAAATATAATATTATCAGGGAGTTTTTATATGAGAACAGGATGTTATACTGCATTAGCAACACCATTTACTCCAACAGGGGAGTTAGATGCAGAAGGGCTTGATAAACTTATCAGGTTTCAGATTGAAAATAATATAACAGGAATAATTGCAGCTGGAACTACTGGAGAAAGTCCAACTCTTCAATGGGAAGAGCATCACAAATTAGTTGCCGCTATTGCTAAGAGATCAAAAGATATATGTGTTGCAGATAAAAACTGCAATTCAAAACAAGGTTGTCTTTGCATTGCAGGGGCTGGAAGCAACAATACAAAAGAGGCTCTTGAAGCTGTAAAACAGGCTGTGGATGTTGGTGTTGATGGAATTTTAATGGTTGATCCATACTATAATGGACCAAGTTCACTTGAAATACGCCGTGAATACTATGAACCAGTAGCAAAAACCTTTCCTGCTACAGAGATCATTCCTTATATAATACCTGGTAGAACAGGAACACAGCTGCTTCCAGAAGACCTTGCAATATTAAGCCGCGAATATAAAAATATAGCTTCTGTTAAAGAGGCTACTGGCAATATTGAAAACATGAAACGTACGCGGGTGTGTTGTGGAGATGATTTTAATATTTTTTCAGGTGATGATGGAATTTTGCTTCAAATAATGGCTGACCCAGAAATTAAGGCGTGTGGCGGAATTTCAGTTATCTCAAATATTGCACCAAAAGCTCTATCAGATATGGTAAGACTTCAATTAGAGGGAGATACTAAAGGGGCTGATGCTCTTAATAAAGCACTATCACCTCTGCTTGGACTTGTTACTGTAATCACAGAAGAGATGACTCCTTATGGTATGGTCAAATGCAGAGCAAGAAACCCTCTTGCACTTAAAACCTTAATGCAGCTGCTTGGTATGCCATCTGGTTCTTGCAGACCCCCTATGGGGAAGATGACCGAGAAAGGTCTTGATGTTGTAATTGAGGCAACAAAAAAGGTGCAAAAAGCAAACCCTGAGATTTTAGAACCCCTTGCACGTTTTTTTGATGTTAATATTGATGAGAGGCTTGACAATCCTGAGTTTAGGAAGAATTTGTGCTATAATTATTAATTTTAAAAGCCACAAATCTTTACTTAGGACGGTCGTAAATTAAGTTTTTATTGCGAAGCTCGGGTTTAATACCCCGCCGCTTGCGGCGTAGTTAAAAGCAAGCTACAAATAAGCTCATGGGAGAGCTAATTAGAAAAAGTCATAACGTATCACTATTGATGTACCATTTTGTATGCGTAGCAAAGTATAGACGACTTGTGATAACTGAAGAAGT
>JADFXA010000235.1 GCA_015233755.1 Desulfamplus sp.
TGGGGCAACTTCGGAGATGGTTGAAAATGCACTTAGAATTATTCTGATGGATCAGAAGGTCAAAGCCATACTGATTAATATTTTTGGCGGTATTTTGCGATGCGATGTCTTTGCTGAAGGTGTTGTTCAAGCAGCTAAAAAGACTGGAATTAATATTCCTGTAGTTGTTCGTATGGAAGGGACAAATGTTGAGAATGGTAGAAAGATTCTTGCTGAATCTGGATTAAATCTAACAAGTGCAATTGACCTTAAAGATGCAGCAGCAAAGATTGCAGCAGCAGTGGCTTAGAGGAGAATATTTTATATGAGCATATTTGTAAACAAAAATACACGCGTTCTTGTTCAGGGAATAACTGGGCGTGAAGGACAATTTCACACAAGACAGTGTTTTGAATATGGCACAAACATTGTGGCTGGAGTTACTCCGGGCAAAGGTGGTCAAAAAATGGATGATATTCCAGTCTTTAATACTGTGAAATCAGCCGTTAAATCAACGGGAGCAAACGCAAGTTTGATATTTGTGCCGCCACCTTTTGGAGCAGATGCTATTATGGAGGCAGCAGACGCTGGCGTTGATGTGATTGTTGCCATAACTGAAGGGATACCTGTTCTTGACATGGTTAAGGTTAAAAATTTTCTTGCTACAAAAAAATGCCGTTTAATTGGGCCAAACTGTCCTGGAATAATAACCCCAGGTGAGTGTAAAATTGGCATTATGCCTGGTAAAATTCATAAAGGAGGAGGGCCAGTTGGTGTAGTTTCCCGCTCAGGAACCTTGACTTATGAAGTTGTTGACCAATTGACAAAGCAAGGACTTGGACAGACAACCTGTATTGGCATTGGCGGCGACCCTGTTAATGGCACAAATTTTATTGATGTACTAAGAGCCTTTCAAGAGGATCCAGAGACAAAAGGGATTGTGATGGTTGGAGAGATTGGTGGAAATGCTGAAGAAGAGGCAGCAGAGTATATTAAGAAGAACCTTACAAAACCTGTAGTTGGCTTTATAGCTGGATTAACAGCACCTCCGGGACGTAGAATGGGCCATGCAGGAGCGATTATAAGCGGCGGCAGCGGTACGGGTCAGGCAAAAATTGAGGCTATGAAGAAAAATGGCATTCATGTTTGCGAAAATTTGGGTGAAATAGGCGAAATTGCAAAGCGTGTTTTCTAATACAAATAATGGATTTTAATAAACGTCTGAATTACTTATTATTGCAGATTAAAGAATTTCACAGACTAAAATCAGTGCAAATTCGTTTAATCAGACTAATAAGTTATTCAGACAAATATTTTTTAATAACATAGATGGAGGAGAAATGGAGAGTTTAATTATTCACGAAAAGATCAAAAAAAGCAGATTGCCTGCAAGGCTTGATCTCATTCAGAGCGGGACAGGCTTGATTTTGGGACTTTTCATGTGGGTTCACATGATGCTTGTTGGAAGCATTGTTCTTGGCAGAGGTGCTTTTAACTTTGTAGCAAAAACAATGGAGTTATCGTTTCTTTCAAGCACGGGTCATGGTTATCCAGCAGCAGTATTCTTTGCTGTTCTGGTAATATTTACACTTTTTGTTATTCATGCTGCACTTGGAGTAAGAAAGTTCCCGATTTCGTGGAAACAACATGCGATCATTAGAAATCAGATGGCAATGATGAAACATGAAGATACGAACCTTTGGTATATTCAGGTCGTAACAGCTTTTATCATGTTTTTTCTTGGCTCTGTCCACCTTTACATCATGCTTACCAACCCTGGTCAAATTAACGCTGAGTTGTCAGCAGGAAGATTTATTACTCACAATATGTGGCCTCTTTACCTGGTTCTTCTATTTGCTGTTGAGCTTCATGGTACAATCGGGCTTTACAGACTATCTATGAAATGGGGCTGGTTTGATAAGTTTAATTGGTTTAATCAAGAAGATCGCGGAGGAGCAAGAAAATATCTTAAAGTGTTGAAAAATAGGCTTACCATATTCTTTTTAGCACTTGGACTCTTGGCTTGGTTAGTTTTTACTGTGATTGGGATAAAGTTATAATATAAGGAGAATAAATGAACATAATATATACAGATTCACTGATAATCGGCGGCGGTCTTGCTGGACTTAGAATAGCCATTGCCGCCAAACAGCGTGGATTTGACAGCATAGTTTTATCGCTTATGCCAGCAAAACGCTCTCATTCAGCAGCAGCACAGGGCGGGATGCAAGCAAGCCTCGGAGCAAGTATAAAAGGTGAAGGAGACAACGAGGATGTCCATTTTGAGGACACAGTAAAGGGTAGTGACTGGGGTTGCGATCAAGATGTAGCCAGAATGTTTGTAAATACTGCTCCCAAAGCTATTCGCCAGCTTTGTGCTTGGGGTGTCCCTTGGAGCCGCGTTAGAAAAGGAGATCGCGAGGTTGTAATCAATGGTCAGAAAGTAACTATTACAGAAAAAGATGAAGCTCATGGCTTAATAACTTCAAGAGATTTTGGCGGCACAAAAAAATGGAGAACCTGTTTTACATCAGATGGAACTGGGCACACCATGCTCTATGCAATGGATAACAAGGCGATTCAGCTTGGCATTCAGGTGCATGAGAGAAAAGAAGCGATTGCTCTTATCCACGAAGATGGAGTTTGTTATGGTGCAATTGTACGAGACCTTATCACAGGTGAGTTGATTGCATATGTTGCCAAAACAACGGTAATTGCCACTGGCGGTTATGGCCGCCTTTATGCTGTAACTACAAACGCAGTTATATCCGAAGGTATTGGAAATGCAATAGCTCTTGAGACAGGAGTTGCACCACTTGGGAATATGGAAGCTGTTCAGTTTCACCCAACAGCCATTGTTCCAGTTGGCATTTTAACCACTGAGGGATGTCGTGGAGATGGTGGACTTTTGCTTGATAAAGATGGCTACAGATTTATGCCAGATTATGAGCCGGGCAAAAAAGAGCTTGCATCAAGAGATGTTGTATCGCGCCGTATGACCGAACATATTAGAAAAGGCAAAGGTGTTCCATCAAGATATGGAGATCACCTCTGGCTTGATATAACTTTGCTTGGAAGAGCTCATATTGAGAAAAATCTGCGTGAAGTAAAAGAGATTTGTGAATATTTTCTTGGGATTGATCCTGTTAAAGAGTATATCCCAGTTAGACCTACCCAGCACTACTCAATGGGTGGAGTGCGCACTAAAGCCACAGGAGAAAGCCCGACTTTAAAGGGTCTATTCTCTGCTGGTGAAGCTGCTTGTTGGGATATGCACGGGTTTAACCGACTTGGTGGCAATTCAGTTGCTGAAACTGTTGTTGCTGGCATGATTGTTGGTGAATATGTTGCTGATTATTGTGCTGAGAATCCTCTTAAGATTGACACAAAGCTTATTGAAAAGTTTATGGATCGTGAAAAAGAGAAAATTTCAACCCTTTTAAGCCGAGAAAAAGGTGAAAGTGCTTTTGCTCTTAAAAAAGAGATGCAGCAAATTATGATGGATAAGGTTGGAATTTTCAGAAATGAGGCTGATCTATCTCAGGCTGTTGAAGAGCTGAAAGTATTACATCAAAGATCAAAAAATATAGCATTAAGACACAAAATAAGCTCCTCCAACCCAGAACTTGTAGAGGCAATCAGAGTTCCTAAAATGATACGCCTTGCCCAGTGCGTTGCCTATGGTGCAATGCTTAGAAAAGAGAGCCGCGGAGCACATGCAAGAGAAGATTATCCAGAAAGAAATGACCGTGATTGGCTAAAGAGAACTTTGACATTCTGGAAAGACGAAAACTCAGACTTGCCAGAAGTTCAGTATGAAGATCTTGATGTAATGAAAATGGAGATGCCGCCAGGTTCAAGAGGTTATGGAGTTGACAACACAATTCACCACCCAGACACGGAAAAGAGAATTGCACAGTTAGAAGAGATCAAAAAAGCAAATCCCTCAGCAGATCGTTTTGAGATGCAGCATCTTTTAAATCCAATAGAGATACCAGAAAAATTCAGAGGCAAAAACGAGAGAATCGGAAAGGGTTTTAAATAATCTTCCAGTAAAA
>JADFXA010000236.1 GCA_015233755.1 Desulfamplus sp.
CTTTTAGCTCTTTCTCCTTAGACTCTTTCTCTTCAAGGTTTTTAAGATAGGTATTTTCAAGCATCTCGCGCCGTTTTTTATTGTTATCAATCTCTCGAAGAAGTAAAGCATAATCTTTGCTATTTGCTTTTTTAAGGTTGGCACTACTCTTTTCAATACGGTCGTCATTTAGCTTAACTTCTAAATCAGCATCAGAACAAGTTTTGCTTATGATATCAAAATCATTTTGAAGTTTGTCGAGAGCTGTTTTGAAATCAGTCAATTGTGATTCTAATAGAGATTTTTTCTCCTCTACACCTTTAAGGTAGGATTCAATCTCTACTGTCTCTATTTCAGCCTTTTGCAGTTGCACCAAAATATTGACATCTGCCTTTGTTATATCAGCCATTTAATTAAAATTTCCTCTATCAAAATATATCCATTAGTGTTACAAACGGGTCTGAATCTAAATAAAAACCTTGAACTTCTATATTCATACCTTTTCCGTTAATTTTATCTTTTAATTTATTACAAAGAATATCTACAGCAATCTGTTCAGATGCAAAATGTCCTACATCAATAAGCCCAAGTCCCGCCTCTTCAATATCTCTTGCTTCATGGTATTTTATATCTCCTGTAACATAAACATCAGCGCCAGAGCTAAAGAAATCTTTAATAAGAGAGCCTCCACTTCCACTGCACAATGCAACACGCTTAACCAACATATCAGGATTACCAATGATTCTTAGAGCGTTTATCTTCAATGTTTTTTGAATATAAATGGCAAATTCCTTTAAAGAATAGTCTATTGAAAGTTCGCCTATACGCCCAAGCCCATTGCAAGATGGGTTGTTTTGCGAACAATTAGTATCTTTGACCTTATTATCACTCTCTTCAAAACATTCTCTTTTTTTGCAAGAACCATTAAATTGTAGTTGTGGAGACA
Organism: Desulfamplus sp.; assembly: GCA_015233755.1. GTDB lineage: Bacteria > Desulfobacterota > Desulfobacteria > Desulfobacterales > Desulfobacteraceae > Desulfamplus. Next base: position 926 of record JADFXA010000236.1, read on the forward strand.
ATACAAGAACTTTTATATTTTTTAGACCAATCAAATTTGCCAAATGATCATTTAAGCCCCCTTGTACTTTATCCAAATTTGTATGGGCAGATATAATTGATATTTTGTTTTGAGCAGCAATTGCGATTGCAGAACCTGGCATGGTCTGAAAATCAATATTTTTTGGGGAGCGGAGCATAAGAGGATGATGGCTAACCACGAGATCAAAATGAGAAAGGCGTGCATATTCCATAACTTTCATTGATACATCTAATGCAACCAAAATTTTTTTAACTGACCAAGATAAATTTCCTGCCTGAAGGCCGCAATTATCCCAATCTTCAGATAACATAAATGGTGCTATCTCATTTATTATAGAAAGTATCTCTTTTACATTCATTCAAAATACCCTTCTTCCAAATCTTGTTCATAGAAAATAAAAAAAGCGTGGTATTTATTACCACGCTTTTTATTAGTTCACTATATAATTTTAATTTTATATTTTTCTATTCTACATTTGAAACGTTTCACTGCTTCCTGACTTATTGCTCATAATTTATGGTAGTCAAATTATGATTATAAATTTATAACAATATTACAATCACATATTCATTTGTTCTATAATAGATAAATAACATCGGGTGTAAAAATGGTGGGCCCACCTGGATTCGAACCAGGGACCGACCGGTTATGAGCCGGTGGCTCTACCAAACTGAGCTATAGGCCCCACTTGTCAACCATCAAAAGAACGTGGCAAGTATATATTTTTTGATTACAATGTCAAGCTGAAAATTCCACTAACTCTTATTTTGGACTACAGAGATAGCTTGGTAATATATTTTTTACCAAACTAATAGAGATAGTTAAAACTCAATAAAACTTTTGAGTTTTTTACTACGAGTTGGGTGTCTGAGCTTTCTTAATGCTTTTGCCTCTATTTGCCTTATCCTTTCACGAGTTACTGTGAAATCTTTGCCAACTTCCTCAAGTGTATGATCTGCTTTTTCTCCAATGCCAAATCTCATTCTAAGAACTTTCTCCTCTCTTGGAGTTAAAGTAGCAAGAACCTTTCTTGTCTGTTCAGCAAGGTTTAAATTAATTGCTGCGTCAGACGGCAATGAAAACTTCTTATCTTCAATGAAATCACCAAGATGGCTATCTTCTTCTTCACCGATTGGTGTCTCAAGAGATATTGGCTCTCTTGCTATCTTTAATACTCTACGCACCTTATCAAGTGATATTTCCATCTTTTCAGCAATTTCTTCTGGAGATGGCTCTTTTCCCATCTCTTGAACTAAATAGCGTGATGTTCTAATAAGTTTGTTAATGGTCTCAATCATGTGTACTGGAATTCTTATAGTTCTTGCCTGATCCGCAATAGCTCTGGTTATTGCCTGCCTTATCCACCATGTGGCATAAGTACTGAATTTATAACCTCTTCTATATTCAAACTTATCCACAGCTTTCATTAAACCAATATTACCCTCTTGGATTAGATCAAGGAATTGAAGCCCTCTGTTAGTATATTTTTTGGCAATACTAACTACTAAACGTAAGTTTGCCCTAACAAGCTCACTTTTAGCATCTTTTGCCTGCATTCTACCTTTATCAATACCTTTAACAATTTTTCTAAGAGATATTACATCTCCCTTTAACATACTCTTCTTTTTTTCAATCTGATCGTTAATAAATGTAAGATCAGAAAAGAGAAGACGTGCACGATCTTCTGTTATATCTGAATGTTTTGTTGCCCACTCTATAAATCTATTAATATCTGAGAGTTCAATAGATAAATCATCTTTTCTTGATTTAAATGTTGCGGCACATCTTTTGAGTAAATTATCCATAACATCAAACCATTTAATATTATTTCTAATCTCTTTTTCAATATCATCTATAATACTATTTTCAATACGCCAAACCTTTAAGAGCTCATATATCTCTTCGTTATTGCTCTTAATATCATTTTTTAGCTTACGGCTATATGCAAGATCAAGATCAGGATTAAGAATTTCATCTCTCTTTTCCTGATTTTTTATATGAACAGCACGGATATCTGATAAAGTTTTTAACACTTTTTCACGTTTTTCCGACTCATCTGCAAGTATATCACCCTCATCAACGTCTCTTAAGAACTGCTTTAAAGGCATTCGTTTAGATTCAATACGATCACCACGTAATAAAAGAGCATTAACAGCAAGTGGGCTTGCTAACATAGATTTTAGAATCTCGTGTTCACCAACTTCAATTTTTTTGGCAATCTCTATTTCACCTTCCCGACTTAACAAGGTAACCATACCCATTTCTCGAAGATACATTTTGACAGGATCAGTTACAGTGCCAAACTCCATATCATCAGTAGATTTACCACTAAACTGACTACTTCTTTTAACTTTACGTATCTTCTCTTCTTTGTCGCTCCATCTATCAATATCAGAATCATCATTTGGCATAGATTCATCATCAGGCATAATATGTTTTCTCATATCATTACCATCTCTTTTATAAGGCTCACTTAATGGTTTATATGAATCTTTTACACTTTTATGTTGATCTTTTGATTTATTACGCTCGCCGCTGATTTTAACCTGTTGATTTGTATGTTGAGTTGTAGGCTTAGAAGAGTCACGCAACATTTCTTGTTCATTTATAGCTTTATCACTCTGTTCTATCTCTTTTTGAACCTGATTTTGTTTTTCCTCCTTAACATTATGCTCTATAGACTTTTTGTTTATATTTTTTGAACTATCTTTGTCTATATTGTCTATATCGACAAGTTTAATACCAAGTTCGCTAAAACTCATAAGTATATTATCGATCTGATCGGAAGATTTCACATTATCAGGAATGATATCATTAATTGAGGCATAAGAGAGAAATCCATCTCTTTTTCCTTTTTCAATTAAATCCTTCATTTTTTTTATTGAAGTCAAATTATCTTTAGATTCAACTGAGTTTATTGCCATAAAATGCCCCCCAAAGGCTTTATATATTATTCATAACCCCGTAATTGCCTGATCTCAATTTGCCGCTGCCTGAGAAGCTCCAAAGTAAGATCCATATCACTATTTTTTTCTTCGTTTAACTTCTGTTGAGAGTTTAAATGATTCCCTTCTTGTAG
>JADFXA010000237.1 GCA_015233755.1 Desulfamplus sp.
TTGGACCTGTCTATTCAGGTGAGTTGCAATGTCGTGGTCTTGCAATGAAAGTTTTTGCTTTTGATGAAGATGGACAACCAGTTGTAGGCAGACAAGGCGAGCTTGTCTGCACAGCACCATTTCCATCAATGCCTATCTATTTTTGGAATGATGAAGATGGTTCACGGTACCATTCAGCCTATTTTGACCGTTATCCTAAAATCTGGACACACGGCGATTTTATTGAAATTACAGAGCGTGGTGGCGTTATTATGTATGGCCGCTCTGATGCTACACTAAATCCAGGAGGAGTTAGAATTGGGACAGCTGAAATTTACCGCAGAATGGAGCAGATGAAGGAGATTTCTGACAGCGTTGTTGTTGGGCAAGAGTGGAACAATGATATTAGAGTTATCTTGTTTGTTACTATGGCTTCGGGATTTGAATTAAACGATGAAATTAGAGACAAAATAAGAAGTGATATTCGTAAAAATGCCTCACCTCGTCATGTTCCAGCAAAAATAATTCAAGTGCCTGATATTCCATATACGTTGAATATGAAAAAAGTTGAGCTTGCCGTCAAAAACATGATTCATGGAAAAGAGGTAAAGAATAAAGATGCTTTGAAAAATCCAGAGGCTCTTGATTTCTTTGGTAAAATAGAAGAGTTAAAAAGTTAATTATCAAATATAAAAGCTCTGAAATATTTTTCAGGGCTTGAAATAGCAAATCACATATCAAATAAAATCTTTTTAAGACGTTTTTCGCCAAATTTCATTGGGAGAAATGTCATTAAAATAGAGATAATAAAAGCTGCTAAAAATGAGATACAAATCCAAGCCATGTCAAAAAACTCTAATGGCTTGGATTTAAAATGAGATGACAAAATCATATATACTGGTCCAGCCTGAAGAACAATAACAGTTCCAATAAATAAAGCACTGAAAATCATAAATAATAACCCGCCATAACTTGTAATAGTTTGAGTTGGGTTTTCTGACTTAAAAGATGGGAACGCTGCACCAAGTCCAATTCCAAGAGATAGAACACCAGGAACAATGAAAAAGGTGTTGATGCAAGATAAAACCATCATAAACGGCACAACTTTGAGCAAAATATTTGTGCCAATAATCAAAATAAATGTGAGAATAATAAGAGGAACTAAGTAGATAAGGTATTTTATCCAGATAAAAGATTTAAGCTCAATTGGACTTGAACGGATAATCCATATCGATTCACCCTCCATGCTGATTGCTGGAAATGCAAATCTGCCTGTAATTGCGGTAAGGACAAAAAATGCAAGCCCCATATTAAGAAATGCGAGCATATTTTGAAGGTAGATAGTCTGAATTGGCGATTTTTCTAATGGCAACACCTTGAAGTTGTATATATATATGCAGACTAAAGCACCAATTAGAAAAAGCTGAGACCATTGGGTTTGATCTCTAAAAAACGTTTTAATCTCTTTTATAAAAAGGGCTCGCATAGCCCCAGATATGAAATTTGTAAAAAAATATTCTATTTTTGAAAATTTTAATAACTTATCTATTCTTAATAATTTATAGCCTTTTGATAAACCACACCAAAGTTTGACTCCGCCAAAAAGACGAGCAGCAGATGTCTGTGCCTTTGAGACTCCACTAAAATAGACAATATCTGCCATCAATACCATTAGAAATCCAATAAACAACACAAAGCTAAACGCTATAATTATATGAAAAGAGCTAAGTAAAATTTCGCTTTTTAGAGCTGCTGTGATAGCGTCATAACACCATGTGCTTGGCAAAAATGGAGAAGATGGTGTGTTCATAGATTTAAAATAGAAAAGCGTAGCCGAAAAAACTTCAGGATCAACAAGTCGTTCAGGTCTTAAAATTCTAAATGCAATATAAAGAAGGATAAATAAAGATAGCCCAAGAAAGATAAAAATTGTGCGGATTCGGCTTGCTGGAACAATAACTACTGCTGCCATTACAAGTATAGAAGCAAATCCTGATGCACCGATTGCAAGCAACATAAGTGAGATGATGATTACAAAATAAAAAAATATTCCGGGCGAATAAATCCATCCGTATGCAACAAAAACAGGTAAAGTATATAGAATAACCATCCATGAGCTATCAAGAGTGGTTTCAATCCATCGAGCAAGAAAAATTCTATAGCTCTCAACAGGCATGGAGTGTACAAGTTTTAAATCCTTTGCAAGATATAGTTTTGACAAGGCATTTAATATATTGCTGAAAATTAGAAGCGAAAATATGGTTATAATAACCATTGAAAGTAGCTTAAAGGCAAGAATATCACCCATTTCGTCAATTTGACTAAAATATCGAAGCACCCGCAACGATATATATAGAGATCCCACCCAAAATATTATTCCAAGTGTTAAGATTAAAAGATATTTATAAATCCCACCTTTACCTGATGCGATACGCCCTTGATTATATATTGAACGAAAACGAGGAGTTAGAAGTGTAATTATATCTTGCATGATATTAATTTCTCATTTTTTATAGTGTTAATGGTGATGCGATAAATAAAGTACGGGAGAGTTTTTATGATGAAATAATTTTCATAAATGCCTCTTCATCAATAACAGATACTCCAAGCTCACGAGCCTTAGATAGTTTGCTGCCAGCAGATTTACCTGCTACAAGATAGTCTGTTTTTGAACTTACACTACCTGTAACCTTTGCCCCTGCTTCTTCAAGCAGCTCTTTTGCCTCAGTGCGTGTCATCTTCTCTAAAGTTCCTGTTAAAACAAATATTTTCCCTTTTATGGAGTTTGACTCAAAGTTTGTTTCTAAGTTATTGTTAATTAGAGAGCTTAATTCATTATCAGGCAAGGGGTTTAACTCATTATCAAGTAGAGGACTTAACTCTAAGTTTGATTCATGGTTAACCTTCTCTTGATCTTGCTTAATCAAAGTTTTATCTAATTGTAGCACTGTTACGCCATTATCAATTAAACTTTTGATTAGCAAAATATTATCAGGATTGTGGAAAAAATCAAAGACAGCTCCAGCAGTTTTTGGTCCTATTCCATCAATTATCTCCATCTCTTCCTTTGTTCCAGAGAGCAGGTTATCAAGAGTCTTAAATTGGAAAGCCAAAAGAGATGCTGCATTTTCTCCTGTATGGTCAATGCCTAAAGCATAAATAAATCTTTTTAGTGTAATGGTGCGTGATTTTTCTAAAGCATTGAGTATGTTTTGGGCTGATTTATCTCCCATTCGCTCCATTGAAGCCAATTGCTCTCTTTCCAATTCAAATAAATCGGCAAAAGATTTGACCATTCCTCTATCTACTAACTGCTCAACAAGTTTTTTCCCAAGACCATCAACGTCAAAAGCTGATTTTGAGACAAAATGTTTTATTCTCTCTTTTAATTGAGCGTCGCAAGATGCATTGATACATTTAATTGCAGCTTCATCTTCAACCCTTTTAACTGGACTTTTACAAATAGGGCAGTTAGTTGGCATGGAAAATTGTTTTTCATTGCCCGTTCTCTTTGATTGAATAACCTTTACAATTTTTGGAATAACATCACCTGCACGAACAACAACCACGCTATCACCGATTCTTATATCTTTTCGCTCAATCTCATCTTCATTGTGTAAAGTTGCTCTTGAAACTGTTACACCGCCAACATTTACAGGCTCAAGAAGTGCAACGGGAGTTAGAGTTCCAGTTCGTCCCACCTGGATAGCTATATCTTTTATAACTGTTGTTGCCTCAATTGCTTGAAATTTATATGCAATTGCCCATCTTGGGCTTCTTGATTTGATTCCAAGTATATTTTGCAAATTAAGATTATCAACTTTAACCACCATGCCGTCAATCTCGTAAGGAAGTGAATCTCTTTTTTTTTCAAGTTCTTTGTAGTATTGGATAGCTTGGTCAATTGTAAGTCTTGTTCGTATAAATGGATTTATTGGAAAACCATAATGTTTAAGCTTTTTTAAAGTCTCGCTGTGTGAGTCTCTACGAGGTTGTTTTTCTGGATTTATATCACAAAAGTACA
>JADFXA010000238.1 GCA_015233755.1 Desulfamplus sp.
AGAGAAAAAAACATTTTCTAATCGCAAGCCTTTTAGCCAATCTTGGTGCATTACTCTTCTTTAAATATTTCAATTTCTTCACCACATCTCTTTTTCAAATATCAGCTAAATTCAATCTATTTACTGGGTATGAAGCTCCATTACTGCACATTATGCTGCCAGTTGGAATATCTTTCTACACCTTCCAAACAGTTAGCTACACAATTGACATCTATCAAGGCAAAATCGAGCCAGAAAAGCATCTTGGTATATTTGCTCTTTATGTAGCCTTTTGGCCACGAATTGTTGCTGGACCAATTGAGCGAGCTGGAAAATTTATACCTCAGTTTAGAAAAACAGTCTCATTTGACTACTCAACCGCAACTGACGCTCTTAGGTTGGTTTTGTGGGGCATGATAAAAAAGGTTGTGATTGCTGACCAACTTGCAGTTTATGTTAATCAGGTATTTGATCATTGTGGTGATTACACAGGATTTCCTCTGATTATTGCCTCAATATTCTTTACAATTCAGATTTATTGTGATTTTTCAGGATACTCTGATATGGCTATTGGAACAGCCAAAGTTATGGGATATGAACTAACTGAAAATTTCAGACATCCATATTTTGCTGCCTCCTTGCGTGAGTTCTGGCAAAGATGGCACATATCTCTTTCAACATGGTTTAGAGATTATGTGTATATTCCGCTTGGAGGTAAGAGAGTTGTAACGTGGCGATTTTACTATAATCTATTTATCACATTTTTAGTGAGTGGACTTTGGCATGGTGCTAATTGGACATTTGTGATATGGGGCGCTCTTCACGGTATTTATCTTATTATTGAAAATATTATTGAGATTTTTTTGAGCAAAATTTTTAAAACTAATTGGAACATTGTTGAAGACTCAACTTTTTATAAAGTTCTCCGTATTGCAATAACTCTCTTTTTGGTTAATTATGCGTGGATTTTCTTTAGAGCAAACACCGTTTCTGACGCATTTTCAATAACAGGCAAGATGTTTGTTTTTGATTTTAAAAACTCATCATCTCTTATTGAGAATATTTTTGTAGTTGAACCATCTTCATTTATCATTAGTTTAGCTCTTATACTCTTTCTTATTGTTGTTGAGTTAAAAGAGCAGACAATCAAAATCGAGAATTATGTTGGACATCTGCCATTTGCAGCACGTTGGTCTATCTACACTTTAGGATTATGGGCAATCATAATTTCAACTGTTTTTGGCGTAAAACAAGAGTTTATCTATTTTCAATTTTAAGAATCAATTAAATATCTATAAAAAGATAAAGCTATCAATAATGCAATCTAAAAAATTTATATTAAAATTTGTGATATTCTCTCTTCTAAATATTGCCATTATGGCTGCTTTGCTCCTCTTTTTTTCAGGCAGAAACAGAGATATAAAGTTCAAAAATTGGGAAACTGAGTCAAATCTTCTTGTAACAGGTGAGAATGAACATTATGATGTGGCAATTCTTGGCACTTCAAGAGGCAGAGTATTTTCTCGTGATTCAAACCATCTGACAATGGAGAATATTCTTGGCAAAAAAGTTGTAAATCTCTCTAAAGGCGGCGGCGGTGGTCTTATGCCTGCAAAGATTCATCTTTCCCATTTCTATAGAAGAGGAAACAGAGCTGATCGTGTTATCTATTTTATTGACCCTTGGATTTTTTTCTGTCCTATAAATAATGAGAACAACACATTTTTCTTAAAAGATGAACCTTTTGAAATTTCTATTCTTTTTGATCTTATTTTGAACCACTTTCCATCACAGCGAATTATCTCATATTTGCAAATGATAGCTGTTGATGATTGGAAAAATATCAGTAAATATGCAGCCCCAAACCTTGATAAGCTAACTCTTAAAGCTATTGATCCTGCCAAACTTGAAGAGGCAAGAGAACACTATCTTGGGCTATATGAGTATGATAAATTTGAACACTACAGCCAATTTATCAATGATATTAATAAATTGGCTAAAGAGCATAATAGCAAGATCATATATATAATGCTTCCTATTTTGATGAGAGATTTTCCGGGAGCCAAAGAAGTTGATGCAAAACTTAAAGAAATAATAAATAAAGAGAACGAAAATTATAAAAAAAATGATATAAATACTAACAATACGTTTTTATATTTAAACTTAATTGACGCAATGCAAGATAGGCAATTTTTTTATGACCACATGCACTTTAACAATAAAGGGGTCGAATATTTTACAAAAACCTATTTAAAGCCTATTTTATAAAAAAAAGAGATAACAATGTTAACAACAATCGAAAAAAAAGTAATCTCCTCACTTCAAGGCAATATTCCAATAACTCATCGCCCTTTTCTTGAACTTGCAGAAAATATTGGAATTTCTGAAGAGCAATACCTTGAGATAGTTGAAAGCTTAAGCCAACGCGGCATTATTAGACGTTTTGGGGCAACTCTTAAGCATCAAAATTCAGGATTCAAAGCCAATGCTATGGTTGCGTGGAAAGTCGATGAAGAGAAAGTTCAAGAGGTTGGAAAAATTATGGCATCTTTTGGCGAAGTAACTCATTGCTATCGAAGAAACCCAGCCCCCACGTGGCCATATAACCTATACACTATGGTTCATGGCCCAGATGAAGAGGCTTGCTACTTAATTGCTTCAAGAATATCAGAGGCAACAGGTGTAAAAGAATATTCACTTCTTTTTAGTACAAAAGAGCTGAAAAAAACATCAATGAACTATTTTGCATAATTTTTTAAGTTAATTCTAATATCGATTTTATAAAAACTATTGCCAACAAAGCCTAACTATTGTCTCATAACTCACCTCACATACTTTGCGTAAACCCTTGGATACACGATTTTGCAGCATTTGATTTTTGGGCAAAACCTTTAGGGTTGTTGCAGCTTGCATCAATAATAAGAGAAGGCGGGGCAGAGGTCTCATTTTTAGATTGTCTTAATAGGTTTCACCCTAAAGCAATTGAAGAGAATAATCACCTAAATAACGGAAATAGAATTAAAATATTAAGAGATGGTAGAGGTCCTTTTAGAAAAAAGGCAATCCCATTGCCAGAAGGGGTTGAAATTTCAGAAGAAGAGTTCTCATCAACCAAAAGATTACCTTCTGACAAGATTATGTTTGCAGGTAAATCATTCTCACGTTATGGCATTGAGCCTGAATGGTTTAAACAAGATTTAAAAAGAGTTCAAAAAGAGAAAAAACCAGACTTAATTTTCGTTACATCTATTATGACCTATTGGGCATCAGGTGTTAAAGAGACAATTTCAGTTATAAAGGAGATATTCCAAGATGTTCCAGTCATTCTTGGTGGGATTTACGCAACTCTTTGCACTGAACATGCTCGTAACTACTCTATGGCAGATGAAGTTATAACAGGAGCAGGAGAAGAGCAGATTTTTGATATTATTAAGAGATATACAAGCTTTTCACTTAGTAACAATTTCTTGCAACCTATTAATTCTAAATCACTCATTGATTCTAACTCATTAGCATCAATAGCAACTAATTACTCTAATATTAGTTTTGATCATTCAACAAGTAGCTGCAAAGGTGAAAATTTATCAACAAATCTTGATCTACTGCCCTACCCTGCACTTGATCTTATATCAAATTTAACTTATGCCCCGATTTTAACCTCCAGAGGCTGTCCATTTTCATGCACCTATTGCGCATCATCTTTTCTTGAGCCTAAAATGAGGCGAAGATCACCAGACTCTGTTTTTGAAGAGATTTGTCATTGGTATGAAAATTATGGTGTCCATAATTTTGCTTTTTATGATGATGCACTACTCATCAATCCAGATAACTATATTTTACCTCTTTTGGAGAAAATTCTTATATATTCTCAATCTATTCCCTCAACTCCTTCAACTATTTCAACTGCGTCATTTAATTCTAAAGACTTTCTATCTATTAAGTCCTCATCTTCCCCAATAGCACCTTTACCTACCCTATCTTTTCACACGCCAAATGCTTTGCACATTCGGCAAA
>JADFXA010000239.1 GCA_015233755.1 Desulfamplus sp.
AATGTAGGCTATTCATTATACAAAGCCCCAAGCTCCATACCAAGCTCAAACGCATTTTGATTCAACTCAATAAAATCTTTTGGAACAGTTGCCTTAATAACTTCCATGAGAGAAGTTGGCTTAACAAATTCAGTAATGCCAAGCAATGCCCCTAACATACAGATATTAAACACAATTGGCTTTTTTATCTTTTCTATAACATTATCATACATTGGAATTTCAATCTGCCTTGCATCAACTTTTTTGGTAGTCTTAACAAATCGAGAGTCTGTAAGTACAAGCCCGCCTGGTCTGATAATTGAGGAGTAGTTTATATAAGACTCTTGAGTTAAGCAGACCAAAATATTTGCCTGATTGACTTCAGGATAATATATCGGCTGGCTTGATATTATAACATCAGTTCTTGTTGAACCACCTCTTGCAGCAGCACCATAGCTTTGGGTTTGAGTTGCATTCATTCCTTCATGGATTACCGCAGCTTCAGCTAAAATTATTCCAGCCGTGATAACGCCTTGACCACCTGACCCTGAAAAAACAAATCTGGTTCGCTTCATTATTTATACTCCTTCATGGCTTTAGTTCTCTTTTTCATGTCGTTATTTAGGCTCCTTTATTGCGTTACACAACTCTGCTGTATAAGAGGATTGACTAAAGGCTCTTCAGGTTTACCATTCTGACTTGCCTTCATAGCTCTATGAACTATTTTGTCATACTCTTCGCAATATTCAGGTGCATCGATATCAACAAAAATACCCCTTGGGATTAAGGTGGGGTCATTTTCTAAAGCCTTTGAACCAAGCTTTGCTGTCGTGTTCTTTTGAAACTCAAGCATTTGAGCCGCATCACCCTCTTTATTTTTTCTGCCATAATGGGTAGGACACTGTGACAGTATCTCAACAACAGAAAACCCTTTATGTTGAATCGCTTTTTTCAAAATATCAATACACTCTAAAACATGATAAGCGGTGCTTCTTGCCACAAATGAAGCTCCAGCCGCAATTGAGAGATTTACAACATCAAACTCATTGTCAATTGTTGTGTATGGAGCAGTAGTTGCCTTTTTACCAGGTCCTGAAAGTGGAGAATATTGACCACCTGTCATACCATAAATGCGGTTATTCATAACAATAGCCGTAATATCAATATTTCGTCTTGCTGCATGGATAAAATGGTTTCCACCAATAGCTAAGGCATCGCCATCGCCCATGGGCACAAGAAGCTTTAGTTCTGGTTTGCTAAGTTTCACACCAGTTGCAAATGCTAAGGCTCTTCCATGAAGTGTGTGCAAAGAGTGGAAATCAACATATCCTGAAATACGTGCAGAACAGCCAATGCCAGAGGTCATTACAATGCCGTTCTTATCAAGCCCTAACTCATCAACAGCCCTTAAAAGAGAGTTGAGAATAATGCCGTGTCCACAACCAGGACACCACATTTGAGGGAAATAACGCTGTCTTATGTAATCTTTTATTGCCATATTATTGTTCCAACCTCCTGCACTTTCCTATCTATCTGAACTTTATACTCTCTGAGCTCTATATAATGAAGGTTATTAAAAGTCATATTTAAACCCCTCTTCCCTGAATCATTCTAAGGAGTGTCTTAATATTGGTTGGTGTAATAAGCTTATTGTCAATACGGTTAGCAAGAAAAACCTTAGATGGATTATCAACACAAGCTTTAACCTCTTTCATAACCTGTCCCATATTCATCTCAACCACAATCACAGCCTTTGCATTTGCACATTTTTCTCTAACCATTGCCTCTGGAAATGGCCATATTGACTGAAGTTCCAACACACCTACCTTTTCGCCACGTTCACGCCTATTTTTTGCCATGTGAATGGCAGAGCGAGCAGATGAGCCATAAGAGATAAGTATATATTCAGCTCCTTCAAGATAATGTTCCTTATATCTTGTGATTGTATGAACATTATTCTCAATTTTATCAACAAGATGGTGAAGAAGTTCACGAACAACCTGGGGATTATTTGATGGAAAACCCCACATGTCATGGAATAGACCTGTCACGTTATAACGGTGTTCAGCACCAAAATCTGACATTGGGAGGCGGCCATCTTCTCTTGGCAGATATGGATGGTAGTCAACACCCTTACGAACAGATGTTCTTAGTCGGTGGACAATTGGAAGGTCTCCTTTTTCAGGAATAACAAGCTTCTCTCTCATGTGGCCAACAACCTCATCAAACAGAAGAATAACAGGAGTTCTGTATGTTTCTGCAAGATTAAAAGCATCTACAGTTACTTCAAATACATCTTGGTGGTTTGAAGCTGTAAGTGCAATAATTGCGTGATCTCCATGAGTTCCCCAACGTGCTTGGTTTATATCTCCCTGACTTACATGGGTCGGATTTCCAGTTGATGGCCCACCTCTTTGGACATCAACAATAACGCAAGGAATCTCTGCCATGCAGGCATAACCGAGAGCCTCTTGTTTTAGAGAAAAGCCAGGACCGCTCGTAGCAGTCATAACTTTGTGTCCTGTTAATGAAGCTCCAATAATTGCACACATAGAGGCAATTTCGTCCTCCATCTGTATAAATTTTCCACCTTTTTCTGGCAATCTTTTGGATAAAAGCTCTGCAATTTCAGTAGATGGGGTTATTGGGTAACCAGCAAAAAAATCAATGCCTGCGTATAACGCACCCTCAACACATGCCTCATTTCCTTGAATAAATTTGATATTATTGGTTTTTATACCGTTATTTATATTATTGGGGTTTATACCATTATTATCATTTACACTATTACTATTGATATTATCGGTCATTTTCAATCACCCTGTCTGCTTGTGTTTATTGAATCTTTACCAGCATCATCTTGATCTGGTTGTTCTGTTACAACCTCAATCGCAAGATCAGGGCATCTAAGTTCGCAAAGTTTGCAACAGATGCAATCTTCGGGTCTTACTGCAACAACCTTTTCCTGTGAATCTATCTCAAGAACCTTTTTAGGGCAAAAATGGACACAAATTCCACAACCTTTGCACCAATCGCGATTGATTAGATGTTCTTTAAGCTTAAGCCTTGCCATAAACTCCTCTATTTTATTATCTGTAAATACTTATTTACTTCCCCATTTTTCTACTTATTGCAAATCTATGCCTGTTTCTTTAAATAATCAAAATGAATTTCGTTCATTAAATGAAATATCATCTAACTATTATGCGGAGCATGAATAGTTGATTCTCAAATTCAAGTCAAGTATATTTCCTCATATCTTACTCTCTCATTTTTTTCTATACTGACTTATATCTCCGAGTGGAATAAGATAGCCATGCTTAAGGTAAATATCTCTAATCTTAAATAAATCTTCAACTAAATCATCACTTGGCTGTATATATCCTACCCATTTGGTTTCTCTTTTTTTGTTATCAAGATACCAGCACAATATCGGGACATTTGCACCTTTGGCAATATTCCAAAAGCCTGTTTTAATTTTTGATGTTTTTTTGCGTGTCCCTTCAGGCACAATTGCAATACTAAATTCATTGCGCTTTTCAAACTCCTTTACAACATTCCCAACAAATCCGCTTGCCTTATCTCTTACAACAGGAATCCCACCAAGGGCATTTAGAAGTAAAGACATAGGGTAGAAAAACCAGTCAGATTTAATAAGCACTTTAGTATCTACTTTTATCACTTTAATATAGGTAAAAGCTCTTACAGTATCCATATTAGAGGTGTGCGGAAAACCAATTACAACCTCTTTATCAACCCAATAATTAGGAAGCTCTTCATAAGTCCATCCCGTAATTCTGTAAATAAGTTTTCCTACATTACTTAAAAATGACTTCATTCTCAATCTCCAATACGTTTTTTATGTTGCCCTTTACTTGGGTACTGTTTTTTTACTAAAACATATTAAATTTTAGTAAATTTAGGAATATACGGTAATCTTAATTATGCAAAAATCACAATTTATGAATATACCTTAC